>JAGRHM010000344.1 GCA_020445005.1 Candidatus Competibacteraceae bacterium
GCCGCCGGAGGTGTAGCCGGCCTGGGAGCTACGCCGGGTTTTGAGTCGGGGAAAATAGTGGTAAACCTTTTCCAGTTCATTCTTCAGCCCGCCGCGAGAAATCGAGCGGGTATAAGCGCCCGTCAGCAGATTTTCCTCAATCGTCAGATGGCCGAAGCAATGCCGGCCTTCCATGACCTGAATGACGCCGCGTTTGACCAGTTCATTCGGGGTAAGCTGATCAACCCGGTTCCCTTTGAATTCCACGGAACCCTTGGTGACATCGCCGCGTTCAGCGCGCAGCAGGTTGGAAATCGCTTTGAGCGTCGTGGTTTTACCCGCTCCGTTCGCCCCGAGCAGGGCCACGATGTCGCCCTTGGGTACGTTGAGAGAGACTCCTTTCAACACCAGGATCACATGGTCGTAAATGACCTCGATGTTATTGATGGTTAAATAGCGCTCAGCCGCTGGAGCGGCTACGGTTTGGGCAGCCATAATGCGGTTATCCGTTTGTAGTAGGACGCATGGGCATGCACTCCCACCTCCCACCAGAACCCTTACCCATAGGCAGTAGGCATCTGGCCTTGAAGGTGGGAATGATTTTGATCAGCTTTCTTTTGAACAGTCGCGCGGCGTAATGCCTTTTTCTTTGGCGTACTGTTCGGCGGAGGCTTTGAAGAGCGGATGGATCAGTTCCTTGTTCCCTTCGATCCAGCCGGAAACCGGGACCCACTGGGCGCCATCCCATTGCTGGATTTTGATCTTGCCGGAACCTTCGTGGTCGGTGCAGGAGGTTTTAATTTCGGGCAACAAATCGGTCGCGCCGATTTCTTTCAAGCGGGCGTCGGTGATGTCCAGATTTTCCATGCCCCAGCGCACCTGTTCGCCGGTCACCGGTTTTTCCTTGCCATATTTCTCCTGCGCCTTGAGCATCGCCTCAATGGAGAGTACTGCCGCAGAAACGCCCCGGTTATACAAAATGGTGCCGATCCTGGAGGGGTCTTGCAGGTTGCCCTTGCCCGCGCCATAGACCACCTTTTCAATGTCGGCAATGAGCGGTACATCTTTGCCGGACACGTTCCAGGTCGCAGACATGTAGCCGGTGGCGGCGTCACCGGCGGGAATCGTGTCTTCTTCGGAACCGGCCCACCAGGAGCCGATGATTCGGTCGCGGGGGAATCCGACTTTCTGCGCGGCTTTGATGGCGGTCTGGTTCATCACGCCCCAGCCCCAGAAAATGACGTAGTCCGGCTGTTCCCAGCGAATTTGCAGCCATTGCGCGCCCTGTTCGTTGCCCGGATGGGCCACGGGAATCAGCGTCAAATCAAATTTGTTCAGCTTGGCTTCTTCCTGCAGGGCGACGATCGGCTCCTTGCCATAAGCAGAATCGTGGTAGAGATAGACGATCTTTTTACCTTCCAGACTGCCTTTTTCCTTTTCCTTGATGAACTTAAGGATGGCAGAGGCCTGCATCTGATAGGTGCTGACCAGCGGGAAGGCGTAGGGAAATACTGAGCCATCGACTGCATCGGTGCGGCCATATCCCACCATGGCCAGCGGGATATGGTCTTCCACTGATTTGTCGATCAGCGCGTAGGCCACGCCCGTCGACATCGTGTGGATGGGGCCGGTGGAAACCTTGGCCTTGTCCTTCAGACGTTCGTAACACTCAATGCCCTTGGCGTTGTTGTATTCGGTTTCGCACTCTTCCCAGACCAGTTTGACGCCGTTGATGCCATTATTTTTGAGGTTGACATAGTTGAGGTAGTCAATGAAACCACCGAAAAAGGCTTGACCATTGGCGCCGTAGGGACCGACGCGGTAGGACAATACCGGGAAAAACTGTTCCTCGGCGGCGAGCGCCGCTTGTGAACCCAGGACGACGGATACAGCGGTCATCAGTACGGACTTGCGGACTTTAATCATGATTTCTTCTCCACATTAGTTGTTTTCGAGAATGACCCCCTAATGGGGGAAGGGCCATAGACGTAGTTTCTCCTTGCCGATTTGCCACAGACGGGCCAGGCCGTGCGGCTCCACGATCAGGAAAAACATGATCAATGTTCCGAATAACAGAATCTGGATGTGCGAAACCGTTGCGTTGGAAAAGGGCAGACCTAGAAAGCCAGCGATTTGCGGCAGGGTGATATCCAGGAAAATCGGCAACAGCAGGATAAAGGCTGCGCCCAGAAAACTGCCCAGAATCGAACCGACCCCGCCGATAATGATCATGAACAGGATCGTGAAGCTCTGGTTGATGTTGAAGACGGCCGGCTCCGCACCGCCATACCAGAGGAACACCATCAGAGCGCCCGCTACGCCGCAATAGAAAGACGACACGGCGAAGGCGAGCAGCTTGGTCGGCAGCAGCCGGATGCCCATCAGTTCCGCCGCGATATCCATGTCGCGCACAGCCATCCACATACGGCCGATGCGGCCGTGCATCAGGTTCGACGCCACCCATGTCATCGCGATGACAATGGCGAGAACGACGAAATAGCGGGTCTCCGCCGTGGCGCGCGGCCCGGTGACGACGACGCCGAAAAACTCGCGCTGAGGCACCTCGATCGCACCGGAGAGATTGTAGTTGTAAAGCCAGGCAATGCGGATGAAGCACCATTCGAGGAAGAACTGCGCCGCCAAAGTCGCAATCGCCAGATAGAAACCTTTGATGCGCAGCGACGGCAG
>JAGRHM010000007.1:0-3266 GCA_020445005.1 Candidatus Competibacteraceae bacterium
CCTTCCTGATAATCCTGGCTGTCGTACACGATGCGGCGCAGTCCCTGGATGCGTTCGAACAGTTCCGGGGTAATCGCGTGGGCGCTGGCCAGCAACCGCAATTCTTCCTTCATCACGGCAACGCTCAGGGGTGAATTTGCCGCAATGTGCGCGGCCAGCGCATAGACGAAACCCTCAATTTCTTCAGACGGTTTGATGTAGTTGATGATGCCGAGATTGAGCGCCTGCGAGGCAGGGATCGGTTGCGCCGTAAACAACATTTCCTTGGCGACCGGCAGCGGAATCATGTTCATCAGGGTCAGGATACCACCCAAGTTGTAGGGAACGCCCAATTTAGCCGGGGTAATGGCGAAGGTAGCCTCGGGCGTAGCGACCAGAATATCGCAGGCCATCGCGACCTCGCAGCCGCCGCCCCACACGCCGCCTTCAATCAGGGCGATCACCGGCGCAGGGAATTCCTGAATCGTCCGGACCAGGACACGCAGCGAATCACTCCAACCTAAAGGGTCACGGCCGCGATTAGGTAATTCACTGACATCATGACCGGCGGACCAGACTTTGACGCCAGTCGGGGCACGCAATATGACAGCACGAATGTTGTTATCCCGAAAGCCTTCCAGTGCAACGGTGATTTCATCGATCAACGCTTCACTCAGCGCGTTACGCTTTTGCACATGGTTCATGACGATAATAGCTGTCGTATCCCGGGTTTCGGTCAAAATGAGCGACATGATTTTCTCCTTTGAGCAGCATACTGAAAACAAATAGCCAGGGTGACTTGCGCCCGGCCAGCGTCACATCGAACAAAACCGATAACCGGCGCCGATTTCGGTAAGAAAATGGCGTGGGCGAGCCGGGTCTTTTTCCGGCCTCTAGCGCAAGCGGTCCATATAGACACGCAGGTAATGGCCGCGCTCTAGCGCCACTCCCGAGACATCCCGGAGCAATTGCCGATGAGTCAACACCTTGGTTTGAATGAAAACACCGGCGGCTCGGTCAGAACAGTAGCCGTGGCAGGAGAAACAGGCTGATTTGCGGATGGTTCTTTGGATGCCTGACACGATTAGAAATACTTGAGCTTATACCCGATTCGTCATAAAGAAATCGTAAAAATGGCGCGCTGCCGTATAAAAAAATTGTAAAAATCAGAGGCGGCGAAACCGGTGTTTGGCGGATGCCTGCGAGGCAGGAGGCGATTAAGGGCAGATGCTAGGATGGACAGAATCGGTAACCGACGCCGGTCTCAGTAAGGAAATGACGTGGACGCGCCGGGTCCGCTTCCAGCTTCCGGCGCAAGTGGCCCATATAGATGCGCAGGTAATGACTACGCTCCACGTAGGCCGGTCCCCAAACTTCCCGCAATAGTTGATGGTGCGTCAGCACCTTGCCCGGCTTGGTCACCAGCGTCGCCAGCAGCCGAAATTCGATGGGCGTGATATGGACCGGTAAACCCACGCGCGTCACTTGCCGGCGTTCCAAATCCATGCATACCTCGCCAAACGCGATGATGCCGCTGCCGCCAGGTTCGCGTGCGTAACGCCGACACACCGCCCGCACTCGCGCCAGCAATTCCGCTATCCCGAACGGCTTGATCAGATAGTCGTCAGCCCCTGCATCCAATGCTTCAACCTTGTCGTACTCTTCAACCCGGGCGGATAAGACCAACACTGGCGCGCTGCTCCAGGCGCGCAGATCGCGGATAAAAGCCACGCCGTCGCCGTCGGGCAAGCCGAGATCAAGAATAATCAAATCCGGCTTGCGGGTTCCGGCTTCCAGCAACCCGCGTCGCAGGCTATCCGCCTCGCAGACCCGGTAACCCTCTCCTTCCAGGGCGGCGCGCACGAAACGGCGAATCGCCTGTTCGTCTTCGACAATCAAAACAGTGAGTGGCGACTCAAGCATAGCGTTCATATTGGATGAGGATCAGGTTCGTCATCGATTTCGAGCGGCGGCGGGGTTGCCAATGGCAAGCTGAAAATGAAGCCCGCACCGCCAGCCACCCGGTTTTCGGCCCGGATATGGCCACCGTGTGCTTCGACGATCGCCCGACAAATCGCCAGTCCAAGACCGACTCCCGGGACCGCCCATTCAGTATGACCCCGCGTGAACTTTTCAAACAGATCCTGTTCGTGGCCATCCGGTAACCCCGGTCCTTCATCCCAGACCTCCACGAACAGCCCGTCAGTTTGCACGTCAGCGGTCACGCCGATCGCAGCGCCAGGGGGCGTATATTTGGCGGCGTTCTGCAACAGGTTCACCAGAACCCGTTCGATTAACACGGGATCACAATCGACCAGCGGCAATTCCGGGTCGAGCGTCAAACGCAATGGATGCTCACGCAGGGGTTGTTCTAGCATTCTGACCGCCGAACCCACCAACTCTTCCAGTGATTGCCAGTCCTTGCGCAGTCGAACCCCACCGATGGCTTGCAGCTTGGCCATGTCCAGCAGATTGTCGACCAGCAGCCCCATCCGCACCGCTTGCTCCCGAATCGCTATCAACGATTCCTGACAGGATTGCAGCTCGGCAGGTAATTCCAGCGCAAGGGTTTCTGTCAATCCGATCAGCGCCGTCATCGGTGTGCGCAAATCATGCGACAGCCCGGCCAGCAGCGAATGACGCTCTCGCTCGGCCTCCATCCTGACCAACATATCGCGGGCAACCCTGGCAAAATGCACTCGCTCCAGCGCGATCGCGATCAGCATGGCGAAGGTGTCCAGCAACTGGCGCTGTTCTGGAGCCAGCAACGAACTAGGTTGCTCAGGCTCTACAACTATGACGCCGCGCGTGTGCAACGGCGCTCTGAGCGGAAGGTACAACAACGGCGCGGCGGCGAATCCGCTCTCGGCGCCGAAACCGGCTGGCGCGCTACAGTCAAAGCACCACTGCGCGATAGCGACATCGACTGTCGGTTTACCCGGCCCTGCTGCAGGCGGTTGCAATCGATCATGGTCGTCGGGTAGCAATAACCGCGCTTTAGCGCGGAAACTGGCCTCGACACAGCGCTCGCTGATCTCGACCACCTCCTCGACAGCCAGCGCCCCGGATAGCTCACGCGACATGGCGTAGAGGTTATTGGCGCGCTCTTCGCGAGCGCAGGCCACTTGGGCTTGATAGCGAAACCGTGCGGTAAGCTGGCCAACGATCAGACCGACGCTTAACATGACCCCGAAAGTCAGGATGGATTGCAACGTCTCGAATGAAAAGGCAAAGTGCGGCGGCACGAAGGCAAAATTGAACGACAATACATTCAAGACCGCCGCCAG
>JAGRHM010000007.1:3286-7307 GCA_020445005.1 Candidatus Competibacteraceae bacterium
CCGTACCGCGCCGCCACGCCGACCACCGCCAACAGAAACAGCGTGACGATGTTGGCGTGATCGAGATAAGACAACAGCGGCGGCAACAGCAAGGCGGCGCTCAGAGAAACCAGCAGCGCCACTGCATAACCTCTCGACAAACTTGACGTATCAGCCCAATTTTGGAATTTTTCGCGGATTGGATCATGCGATCTGGATAATTCATTCATGTTGCTGACTCAACGCGATGCTTGAAATAAGCTGAATCGAAAGCTGCTTTATCCGGGTTAAAGTGCTGACGTGCTATATTAGCGTCATCTTTCGCTACTGAATCATTTAGCCGCCATGCCTGATTTCCTGCGCAAATTCATTGGTCTGTTGCTCATTTTCACTGCGGTCGGCGTCGCTTCCTGCCAGGCGCTGGTCGCCTCCTGTTCGTCCGGCGTCACTGCCGCGCCGGCTCTCCATGCGCCGCGCTGACGGCGGGAACCGCCATCATGGGCCGCTTTCTCCTGCTGGCCGGCGTCGCTCTGATCCCGTTCACCGCTCTCTTTCTCTTTATTAAACACACGATCCAAACTATGGCCGAACGTTACCGCCTGCCCTCCGGGGAATTTCCCTCGACCAAGGGCTTTCTGATGTTTCTGCTGCCGCTACCGGTGCTGGCTGCGGCTCTCATGTCGCTAGCGCAAGGTCAACTCGGCCCATTGATCGGCGATGCCGCCGGTTATGGCTTGTTTTTAGCCGGCGCCCTGCTCTTGCGGCGCGGCCTGCTGTCCGAGGGGGAATACGACCGCCGCCGCATCGCCAAAGCGCCCTGGCCGCTCAAAACCCTGGGCAGTGGGCTGATTGCCCTGGCTACGGGGATCACCGCCTGGTTGGGGGTGGGTCATCATCCGGCGATCGGCGGGGCTTTTGCTCTAGTTGCGTTGCTGGGCTGCTATTTGTGCTACGGCTTCGATCCGCGCGCCGCCAAGCGCTTCACCGACAGTGCTGGCGTGGACGTGACTGAACAGGTTCTACAGGCGCTGGAGCAGGCTGAACGCACGATCGCCGCGATTGAAGAAGCGGCCCGCGATATTCGCAACGCCGAGTTGAACACCCGGTTGCGGCGCATCGCACAACTGGCGCGGGATATCCTGAAGATGCTGGAGGAAGACCCGCGCGATCTGCGTCGCGCCCGCAAATTCCTGAATGTTTATCTCGACGGCGCGCAAAAGGTCACGGAAGGTTATGCGAAAACCCACAGCCGGGTTGCCGCGCCGGAACTGGATGACAACTTCCGCAGAGTATTGGTCACGATTGAAGAGGTTTTCCAGGAACAGCAACAGAAATTGCTGGAAAGCGACATTACTGATCTCGACATCCAGATTGAGGTACTGACCACACAGTTGAAGCGAGAAGGGGTTATTTAGCAGTCGCTGACTACTGGGTGCGTCACGGCGTCGGTCACGATCTTAACCTCGAACCGCCGCCATCAACCGATCCAGGCGCAAGCGCTGACGTTCATCGAACAGGTGGCGCGACCCCATCCACACCGCCGCCACCGCTCCCAATCCGGTAGCCCCCGATACCAGAAACATAATTAGCAGTTGATACTTGGCAGCTTCCAATGGCGGACTGCCGGCTAGAATCTGACCCGTCATCATCCCGGGCAGGCTGACCAGACCGGCGGCCGCCATAGCGTTAACGATGGGAATCAGCCCCGAACGCAGCGCATCACGACGGATGTCAGTGATAGCTTCATCCCAGGTTCCTCCAAGCAGTAAACGAGCTTCGATGCGTCCCCGCGCATCCCAGGCCTGGCGTGTCAACTGGTCCAGAGCGATCGCGACTCCGCTCATCGTGTTGCCCAGCATCATCCCCAGCAAAGGGATCAGATATTGTGGCTGATACCAGGGTTTGACCCCGATGATGACCACAAGGGCCAGCAAAGTCACGCTGAAGGAGGATATGAACAGGGACAACGCGCCAATCCCGTAACCCCAGAATCCACGGTAGCGGTGTTTTTGCCGACCAAGCACCTCCCAACCCGCTGCCGAGAGCATGACGAAGGCGATGAGTCCGATGAGCGCCAAGTGGGTCTGCGCAAATAACTGCTTCAGAACCAGGCCGATGAGCATCAGTTGTACCGTGCTGCGCAGCGCGGCGATCAGCACCCGCCGTTCGACGCCCAGGTCCAGTCGCCAGGACAGACCGGCCAGCAGCAGCACCAGGCCGGCGGCCAGTGTCAGATCCCACGCGCTTAGATAGATCAGGCTCATGATTCCGGCTCCAGTCGTTCCCCGCGAATGACCAGGCGGCGACCGCCCAGCCGAACCCGTTGCTCCAAATCGTGGCTGACCCACAGCACGGTGGCGTTATGCGTCGTGCGATATTCTTTCAGCACGGTCTCCACCCGTTCTCGATTGACCAGGTCCAGATTAGCGGTGGCCTCATCCAACAGCAGAACCTGGGGTTGATTGAACAGCAGGCGCACCAGCGCCAGACGTTGGCGTTCTCCCGTGGACAGGCGAGTGATAGACCAGTCGCGCACATCAACGTCAAAATCCAGCATCCCAAGCAAACGCTCCATATCGCGAGTCATGGCGCATATTGGCCAATGTTCACCCACAGTCTCCGCCCACCAATGACTCTCGGTTGGCAGCAAACCGACCCGGCGACGCCACTCAGGCGGTGAGAGACGGGAGCGGGGCTGGTCATCCAGCCAGACCTCGCCCGAATGAGGATCCAGATCGGCGATAGCCCGCAGCAACAGGCTCTTGCCGGAACCTGATACTCCGGATAAAAAAACCTGTTCGCCCGCCGCCAAGGTCAGATCGATATCCCGGAGTTGAACTGTACACAGGCTTTCAAGGCGTAATTTATGCGAAAACATGGTTAATCCTACTGCTGTTCCGGCATGGCCTGTTCAGCTCATATTGGCCGGGCCAGCCTGATGCTATGAATGAGCTGAAAGTCCCTACTCAATATCTGCTTTAATGAGAACTAATTTTATTCCGTCATCAAGTTACGGAAAGACGGCACAATAGGTGCCTTGTCCAGCCCATCGCAAGAATTTCTCTTACCCCAGGATTCAAGAGGTCATCGCATGGGTTTGCATACTCCTGAACGCCAAGGCTCAGGTCGGGCGCATCGTCGAGCAACCATTCAGCATCCATCGCGCCTTCTGGCGGCGAAAGATCCGCACGAGCTTTCCCGCATCGTGGCCCGCACTTTGCGCCGATATGCAAAGCTTGCCAGGATTGGGCGGACCCTGGGAACTCTGCCGCTTCTAGGGTTATCGCTACTCGCTGCCTCGCCGGTATCCGCTGAGCAATCCTCTTCGCCGGTAGCTGTTTTGTCCGCCGACAATGACCAACTAACGACGCAAATCGCTGTCCTCATCGGCGCGCATAATTTCGCGCTGCCCCTGTCATTTGTCCCTGACCCGATCGTGGGCATCCCCGCTCAGGCGGTGACCTTTGGAACCAATCTTGGCCTGAAAAACGTCCAGGCCGTATTCAACACGCCCAGCGATTGGGAGAGTTCACCGAACTCTACCGACCAATGCACTTACGACTTCGATCTCCCCCGGTCCGCCGCCAGTTACAGCAATCTCCTCGGCTTGGTCAACACCCAATCGGTTCCCGAACAATGGGGTGATCTCACCCGGTTCGGGCCGCCCGTTCAAGTGGCGCATGCGAATACCGATGTCGAAGTCAGCGTCGTCAACGCGCATATCGTCCCCGACCAACAGACCACGCAACGGGTGAGCCTTCCTGCGGGAAGGCATACACTGACCTGGCGCGCGGAAACCCAGATTTCCGATCTGTTCGACATCATCATTCCCGCGGCGTTTCTCGGCTTTAACGTGGGCTATTACGGCGCAGCCTTTGCCGACCAAGGCGCATCGGCCGCGCGGCAAGCAGCCCGGCAGGACGCCGCCCGGGAGGTAATGTTGAATATCGCCCTCGAAGCGGGTTTGATCACTGCCGATCAATTGACCGACACTGGAAGAACGACGGTCACCCACGAACGCACGCAGGAAATCACCATCTAC
>JAGRHM010000345.1 GCA_020445005.1 Candidatus Competibacteraceae bacterium
TATCCCCGCGCACACGGGGGAAACCGTGTAACTCTCTTGTCCGCCATTCTTGAATGAGGTCTATCCCCGCGCACACGGGGGAAACTCTAGCAAACAACTTCTTCATAAACCAAATTTTTAAGGAACGCAAGCTTAATCGGTCGCTGAATCTCTTACAGCATGGATCGGTTTTTCTGGCTTCAACGGTCGGCGCGTTATGATCAACCCATCGATTTCCACCAATTCAACAGGCGGCACACCTAACACTCGAACATTTTGTCCACCGGGCACCTGAGCATCCGCCCACACCATCACCACCGACGCTTCGCGCTCCAACAAAAACCACTCTGAAACCACATTCCAAACCCGCTCACGCACTGCCACCGACAAACGCGGCGCACTGTATACCCCTGGTCCCAATTCCAACATCGATGATGCCAGAAAGCCTCGGATGCGATCCGATACATTACGTGTTACGACTACTGTCATTGACATGAAGCAACTCCTTAACACGATCAATCATGCCCGCAATGACCTGTTGCTTACGAAATTGCTGAGCGGCTTCCTTACGCAACGCCCGCTCCAAGAGCAATTCTGGATCGGCCAGTGCCCGTTTAGCCACACTAAACGCCAAGGGCACCGTCAGCTCCGCCCGGTATAAATCAGCAATATCTAGGGTAAACGCATTACTCGAATCCTCATGAATAAACCCTAACGGCGCTAACGCACCCACCGCCGTCACCGCAATTTCCGCCGCTGACTCCACAAACGTTGCCGCATGGTTAATCGCCTGATTCGGAATATCCGCACCGACGGGATTCTGCCGGTTATACCGGCGTCCCTGCCAGGGAATGCCGTGCTGTTCTGCGGCAATCCGATACGTCTCCTTCATCCGCGCGCCTTCAATGCCACGCAGCACCTCGATGTCCTTATGCGGCAAAATCCGTCCGAACCGAAACGCATACATCCGCCGCGCCACATCCAACCGCGCCTTTTCATCGGCCCACAACCGCGCATGCGCTCGCGCCACCGCCGACGATCCCGGCCCCAAGGGCGGGGCGGTATAAATCTTTACCCCACCCTCACCCACTGCCGCCAACAACGTCCCATGTCGCGCCAGCAATCGTAGTGCATCATGGCTCACCGTTGACCCTGGCCCCAGTAGAATCATCGATACTCCCTGATAAGGCACCGCATAATCCCCGGACTCCAGGGCTTCCGAGGCCGCCGCCCGGAACCTCAATGTCCCATCTTCAGCCGTCAACCCTCCGCGTTCCAGCCAGATCAACCCGTGGCGGTCCACCTGTGGAATCCGCGCTGCTGCTAACCCCAACCGTCCGACCAGCAAACTCATGTTGGCGGTCTCAATAACAACATGCCATAGCCAAACGCCCGATGCCGCCCGATACCACGCGCCAGCAATGTCGCAAAAGTCTCCTCGTTTTGCACGGTCATCACTCCCCGTAACAGTGCCTGGGGCAACACCACGGGCCGCCCAAAACGCCGTTCCTGGGTCGCAGTTCGCTGCGAACGGCGCAGCAAACGCACCAAACGAAAGCCTGCCAACTGTACCGACTCTAACCGGGCGGCTCCTTCCACCTGCCGGGCCAGCCATTCGCCATAGACTGTTGCGCGTTCCACCGGCTCGTCTTCTGTTGCCGGTTGCTCGATTCGGCGCAAGAACACATCCTTTTCCGTCTCGCGCCGACTAACAGGACATGTCAACACCTCAAAGCCCAAGCGCCGACCGACCGTCCATGTCGCCGGCATCGGTTTAGCGGCCATCAATCCCGCCGCATCGCACACTGCCAGCGCCAACGGCAACGCAAAGGTTTCCGCCTGTTCGCGAAGCGTCGCACCGTCGTGCGCACTATAGCCTAACCACTGCAACGACTGATCTTTGCGCCACGCTGTCCCCGAATCCAGCAATCGAAATGGCTTAGGCGCTAACGGCCCAAACAACGCCACTAGCCAAGCATGAATGCTATATCCTAAATCCTCATCCGCTGATCGGTTAACCCTCTGATCCTGGGTAAACTGCATCAACGCGACCGGGTTCAATCGCAGTTGCACCATATACAAGCGATCGCTCATAGCGCCTCCTTATCGGGTAAAATTCCTTCTCGACGCAAGCGCCGCCCGGTATGAATCTGATTGCGCCAATCACGCTGGTCATAAATCGCCACCACGCGACTGGGCAACGCTGTCCCCAAGTGCGCCGGCCAACAAGCGCTGGCTGATCGCGGTGCGTCTGGGCGTAGCCTGGTTTCCCAAGGGATGGCTTGCAATGCCGCCAGTACGTCTGGCGCATCGATCACTTCTCGAAACAACGGTGCCGCCGGCAAACAGGTTTTGCGACCCAGAAACAACGGCCGCGCCGGTTCACGCAGCGCCGCCGCCAGCGTCGCCACCGACGGCTCTGCATCATCGGTCAGCGTTACCGTCACCGTCATCAACCCATTGGCCCAGTAATGCCGATACCGGATATGGGTGCCCAACTTGGCGTCCGGTCCACCCTCCCGGTGTTCCGCTATGCCTCGGGTCGTCCAACCTTTGCCCGCCATTTTTAGCTGACCCAGATCGACCGTGTGGTAATCCACCAGCGCCGTCGGCTCCACCTCCCAGCGCGCCGCGAATTCAATCCGCCCTTGCAAGCGTTCCAGCGCCGCCGCATCGCCATGTCGATAGCCCAAGGCATTGCCAAACAACCCCGTCAACAACGACAAGCGGGGAAATCGATCCGTGAAATTGTGATGATCCACGATGACATCGCCGAAACTCATCAACGGCGCATCGAACCGGAGTAAGAGAATCTCCATGTCGACCTACTCAAACAACGCCGCCAGCGCCCGATCGCTCGCCTCCGCCAAGGGCAATACCGGCACCGCTCCCCAATCCAGGATTTTCGTAGCGGCGACCGCACGAAACGCCGCCGTTGTTCCATACATCTGCTCCTGGGCATCCAGATACTGTTTTAAGGCAATGATGGCCTGTTCCATCCCATCACCACGCGGTTTCAACGCCTGCAAGTAGGCATTGGCTAGACTACGCGGCTGCTGCGGCCCGACTTCCAGCAACACAAAATCCGCCCGGGCATACGGCGCGGTCGATCCCAGTTTGGCCCCCGGTGTTACTTCGGCAATCGTGCGCACCAAACCTTGCAACACTTGGTGGGCATCGTGCGTATCTTGCGCCTTCCAGTCCTGGCGGTCACCGCCAGTCATGTTTGATAACAACCCCGGCACGTCCACTGCAACATAGCCATAGAACAAGCCGGCCCCTAACTCCATATCGCCCGCATGGGCCGCGCCGGTTTCATCATCGCGGTTCAAATCATCGACCACCGTGAAATAATCCACCTCCGTATCCAGAGGATGCACGGTCATAGCATGGGCTACATGCACACAGGCATCACTGCGCGACAAAATATCCGAGGTCACAAACCGCCCAAACAACGCACCTTCCAATCCCGCATACAGATGACCGTGTCCAGCTTGCGCCAACAGCGTTTTGAAGTTGTCTTTATCCTTCTTCAAGCGTTCCTGTAAGCGTTTTTCCGCATCGGACTCTGCATCGGCGCACTCTTTAAGCAAGGCCACTAGAAAATCTGCTTCCGGCTGACCAAATAGAATCGGTTGCTTGACCAGCAGTCCAGCGGTTTCGGTCGTCTCCACCGCCTCACGTTCTTCGCCAAAATCCATTTCCGGCTGTTCGGTCTCCTCTTTCGCTTTCTTCGCTTTTTTCCCCTTTTCCGCCTTAGCCGCCTTGTCCGCCTTCGCTGATTTTTGCAAAAGCAACGCGACCAGCGCCAAGGTCAGTGCCTGCGCCTGATCGACAGGCACCCCTTCCTGTTCCACCAGGCGCCTGACAATGACGCGCTCAAAGAAATGCCGAGTCCGCAAGCCGCCCGGTAGAGGGATCGTCTCATGCAGCCGCTCCCGCCAATGTCGCTTGAGGCACTGCGAGGACACCCGCAAACGGGTTGCGTTACCGAACGGAATTCGCTTGGCCAAGCCCGCATCATCTCGATTCAACAGACTGGCGTGATAGGACGTGAGGGTATGAATTTGCAGAAACATCGGGTTAATCCTTCTCATTGTTGTGGTAGCGGTAATAGTCACCGGCGATTCTCAGGCGCACGGCTTCCCGTTTTTCACGATCCTGGGCCAATAACAGTTGGGCTAAATCCAACCAATTCACGCTTTCCCCCTTGGCCGCCAGAAAACGGGCAACGCGCAACGTCAAGGTGTACAGCACGTCGTCTTGGGCCGAGAGCAACCGTTCCAGCCGCGCCTCGCTATAGCGCTGTTCCGCCAACGCCTGACCGACCGGACGTTGCGGGTTATGCGCCGACGTTCCCATCAACGCCAGCCCGGCCAACACGGCTTGCCAGGCGCTCATCTGGCGTTGCCAACCGTCGGGCAAGTGCTGGAAGCAGAACCGGTAAAACACCAGCGACGGCGGTCGATCCGGAGCCAGGCGTTTCAGCGCAGCCCGTTCCCCGGTCGAGAAATCCTCACTGCCGATGATCGCCGCCACTTTGCCGATCAAGCGCGCCAAAGAGAAAGGTTCAGCATTCATCGGCGGTGATGCCGTTGCGGCGTTCAGCATGAGCAAGCTCCTAAAGTTCTTGAAAAGTGTTGAATAAGCAACCGTTAAACATCCCGTTCGCGCGCACGCGCGACCGGTAATAGCGGCCGGTGCGCGCCGGAAAACGGGTGATAGCATCGCTCAAGGTTTGGCGGGCATGACGTTCCAAGGCTTGCAGCCAGATGAGGCGAGCGGTATTTGTGTCGGTCTGATCGACGCAACGCCAAAGCCACTCGAAAAATAAGGGATGCCAGACGGCCGTAAAGGATCGGGCGGTTTGTTCGACCCAGGCGCTCACTTCCCGTTTATCCCAATCGATTTGTTCCGGCCCGGCTTCCAACCATGCATACAAAGCAGGCTTGAGTACTTTGTTTTGCATGGTCGCTGCATCGGTGAGGCCCAAACCACTGAGTTCCGCCAAGTGCTCGCGCGCAGCTCCCCTGCCGAACAAACGAGCAGCGGCTTGCGCTGGAATGCGCACGGTGGCTTCATGAAAACCATCTGTCTTACCCATACCGCCCGGTGCCAGCACCGCAGCCTGTAACCAGCACGCCTGAGTCTGACGATCGGGATCGGGTTGCTGCATCACTGCCGCCACAAACCCTTCTTTTTCAAAAATAAGATTGCGTAGGCGCTGGGGTGAAAAGAATGGTGCCATCACCGTCCAAGCTTTTTTCTCCTTGCCATCATCGACCAGTGGGGTCCACGGATCGCCTACAATACCCTTTTGCTCTCTGGCCACCAGGCGAGTACCCGTCGTACCGGCTCCCAATGCCCGAATCCGCCCATGATCAATGATCAATCGCACCGCCCGGGCGACTTCAATGAAAAAGGGATCGAGTTCGTTAAGCGGCAATGCCGTTTGCAGATCCCAGGCAGACAACCAGAGCAATACCTGCCCGTTCGGACGATAGGGCCAGGGTTCTACTAACAATTCAGTACGATAGTTCAGGAGCTTGCGGGTTTCTCGTCGCCAGCGTTCCCCGAAAGTTTCGTCATAGCGCAATCCAACACAGACGCGACTCCCGGTCCCGCTATTCATCCGGGCGATTCCATAGTTACCGCGCCCCATCAATCCGGTCATCGTCTGCAAACTGATCAGGGCGTACACCCAGCGCTCTGGATAATCCTCATGAACCCGTTGGCTTTTGACATCATGGTTCTTGGCCGTTTGCAGCACATCCAGGGAATCCGGCGTATCGGCCTTGGGCTTGAAGGCGGCCCAGTCCGATTTATTGGCTAAGGGCGCTTGCATAAACGCCGGTTGCATCACGTCTTCCACCACCAGCGTCCAGGCGCAATCATCCTCGCGCCCGGCCAGTCGCCGCAATCCATCGCGCCAGAAAGCTTCCGGCTGGATCGGGTCTTGCAAATCGGCCCGCGCCAACACCGCCCCGGCCAGGTAACACAGAAAAATATGAAACGCATCCTCCTGGTGGCGTTGCAAACCCGGCAACGACTCGACCGTATCGGCTCCCAATGCCGCCAACAACGCCGGCAAGCTCCACGCCTGCGGACCCCTCGGGGTTTGCACCCGAAACACCGGTTCAGTCAATAAATTCATCCGTCATCCTCTCCTTGCAAACCCAGGCGGGTATAGCGATAGCGCCGCTCACCGCACTGGAAAACCAATTCATCGGGATGTTCATTCAGCACCGTCGCCGTTTCTTCGGGCGTGGTCGGCACCAGATACCCCGGAATCACGATTTCTATCAAGCGTTGCCCAAACGGACTGATCACGGCTCGCTCCAAGCGCACCCGCCAATCCTTCAATCCCAACCGGGTTTGCAGGTTGGCGTTCAGCGGATTGAAGGTAAACGCATTAAACGGTTTCGACTGAATCCCCACCAGCGTCGCTTGTATCTCTTGCGCGATTTTGTCACCTTCCCACTTCTGGCCGTGGCGTTGCCACACCGGGCTGTCGAGCGACGCCAGCGCCTCGGGATGCATCGCCCCTTCCACCAAACGGCGGTTATCGCGCGGAATCGCCCAAGTGGGCGCGCTCCGCATGAAATCCAGCGTCAAGCGCACCACGCGCAAATCCGCATAGACTTTGCCTAACCCCGCCACCCCACGCACCTGACCATCCGGGCGTAACAGGCTTTCCAAGGTCGCCTCTTCGGGAACCAGCACCACACAGCGCGCCGTTTCAAACCCGGCAGGCCGTACCCGAGCATGTCGATGCAAGCGTCCAATGCGTTGCAACAACACATCCATCGGGCACAGGTCCGTAATCAATAGGTCGGCGTCCAGATCAAGGCTTTGCTCCAAGGTCTGAGTCCCGATCAAGACCACCGGCCCCGGCGCGGAGCCTTGACCCCAGCGAGCGCTGACTGCGGCATCCAACACGGTCCGGTCCACCGCCGCAAAACGGCCATGATGCGGCGCAATTACCCCCTGACACTGGAAAAGGGTTTCAGGCGATAAAACGGTCTCACTGGCCGCCTGCAACGCCATCACGCGCGCCACGGTATTGAGCACCACCAACACCCGTGCCCCTGCTGCTACTGCCGTCTGAATCTGCGGCAACAGCGCCACCGGATCGGCCAATGCCGACACGCATTCCATCTGCACCGTCTTATCCGTCATCGCCGCCGAAATTGTCTGTGACGGGTGCCCGGCGGCCGTCAACACCGGATAGGGTGTTTCCTGGGCCGTCACGAAATCCGGAGACGGAGTAGGTACGCTCGCCCGGATGAACCCGGCGCGAGCGGTAGCGCCCAAGGTCGCCGACAGCAGTAAGGCATGACCACCAAGACCGACATGATGGGTGAGCAACTGGGTCAGGAGTTGCCGCATATATGGATCGCTGGCGTGAACTTCATCGACCACCAGCAACTGTCGATCCAGACACACCGAGCGTAGATGCGCATGGGGTACTTGCAGCACACTCAACAACGCCTGATCGAGCGTACCGACCGCCACGGTGGCCGCCAAAAAGCGTTTCGGGCGTTCCGCCGCCCAAGCCCGCTCTTGTCGCGCCCGCGTCGCATCATCCTCCCAGCGGGTTTCCGGGCCGGGCAACAAAGTTTTCGCGTCGACGCCATCCAGTTGCGCATAACCGGGTACGGCTAACAGCACTGGCGGGCGAATGTTCGGGTCAGGAAAGACGGTTTCCACCATGCGCAGCACCCGGCCATAGAGTTCGCGAGCGGCAACCCGCGTTGGCAGCGCGAAATACAGTCCATCCACTTGCCCAGCCGCAAACAGCGCCAGAAAACGCGCCAGGGCCGCCTCAGTTTTCCCGGAACCAGTCTCTGCTTCCAGAATCAACAAGCGGTCATCGCCGGTCACCGGCCAAGTCGCTAAGGTCGCTTGCAAAGGGCGCGGTGCAAAACCAAACACCGTAGCAAACGCCGGTGCCTGACCACCCAGCGCGGTTTGATACGGTCGCGCATCCAACCCCACCGCTTGCAACGCCCGATCAGCCGCACCCAGCGCGAAAGCCAAACGGTCATCGGAGTTCTGAGCAAACGGAAAGAAGCCCTCATGCGAACCAAGCCAGTCGGCCAACATGACCAGTCCGGCAAAGCGATGTTGTAGCGCCGGGGGCGCGGACAAGGGCGGAATCCCGCTCACAAAGGCTCCCGGAAAGGCGTGTTGCGCCATTGTCCACAGCGCGGCAATCCCCTGAAAGGGATCGCGTCCGTTTTTCAGTCGCCACCATTGCGTTTTAGCGGCATGGTAAGGCCCGGTGCGCTCGCTGGGATCGAAGCGTAGCGGCGTTCCATGATGCGACAGCGCGGCGATCAAGAGCGCATCACCCTCAGCAGGGTCGGCAAACCAGGAAAACAGCCGATCGATATCCATAGCGGTGGCCAACCGTTCCGAAAGATCAGTTTCAAAGAACAGTGGGGCCACTTCACGGATATGACCGACTCGGGGTGCATCCGGGCGCAGGATTTTTTCCTGAAAGCCTCGATTTGGTTTGCCCAGATCATGCAGCATGGCGAACACCACCAAGCGGTCTAAATCAGCTTCAGTGAGCGGACGTCCAGCCGCCGCTTCCAGCCGCTGCCGGATGATCGGCAAAGCGATCAGGGCGCGAAAGGTTATCGCCACATCAAGACAATGTGCGGTCAAGGGATGCCAAGCGAGCAGAGCGCCGCTTACGGGGTCAAGACGCGCTTTGCCCCAACAGTCTGTCGGTTGAATGATCATAAATGTATTATAAAAATCGCCTACTTTGGTGTAGGCATACCAAAGAGAGAGGAGAAGGTCCGCATCTACAGGCATCCAGCGAGCCAATTTGTGCAGGAAAGGTGCGTCGTGTTGAGCGGGAATTGCTCAGTATTTAGTAGAAGCGCCTTAAGAAGCTGTCTGGCAAAAAACTACGGATTTTTCAAAACAGCTTCTAAGGGGTGACGTTGCCACAAACGCGAACGGCAGTTGTGGAAAACGTGAACACGGGCCTTCAAAAAACCGATGGACGTTTCAAAATGAGACAGTCGGAACGTCGAGTATTTCAAATTAAAACAGAGTACTCTGTCGCAATCTCTGTTGATTGCAATCCCTGTCCATCGTAGACTCTCCTTCACAGATCACCACCTTCCCTGGCGGCTTGCCTTCATGAATTAAGAACCCAAACCGGCATCACCTTACCCTGTGCCATTGCTGCGATCCTTGTAGAAGGTCAACTGCGTCAAATAATCGCGGCGGGCATCAAACAGCCAGGCGGACTCGTCAGGCAAATCAACTTCCGCAGTGGGCCGGTCAGGCAGCGTGACCTCCAGATTATCGAGCGCCGCCTCAATATCGCTGCGTAACTCCGCCAAATCCTCCTCAATACCGGCCTCCCGATAAGCCTCGGCTAAACGCTCAGACAACGCGGCCAATTCCGTTTTGAACCCGTCCAAAACCGCCTCGGCGCGTTCACGCAGTTCATCCAGCCGATCCTCAAAGGTCTCCTCATCCTCCTCTTGCCGCTCCCGCCAAGCCTCCTTCGCGGTCTTTTGCGCCTCCTGGCGGGCTTCGCTCATGCGCCTCTGGAGCGTTTCATCTCGATAAGGACACATCGCCGTTTTGACCAGTCGCCCCAGTTCACCGGGATGCAGCGCCTCCAGCGCGTCCAATTCGGTTGCGCCGTCCACGCCATACCGTTCCTTGAAGCCGTTCTGCCGCCTGTCGCCCTCTTTAATCGGGATCGGCGGCAATCGATAATGCTTAACCTGCTCGGCGGTCAGCGCCAGCGGTTGCAGCTTGATGTCCGCGTCGGGGGCGATGTCCCGCAGCCAGAACTCAATCTGACGGGCGATACTGGGCGGCATGAAATCACCTGCCGGATCAAAATCGCTGACATAAAAAATACGCACCGGTTTTACGTTGCCATGCCGAACGAAATCCAGCAACCGGTGCAGCATCCGAATGGTGCCGGTGATCGATTGAAACCCGATGGCCGGTACATAGTTGGCGGCATAACGGCGACAAATCGGGAGCAATACGTCCTCCATCGTGCTCTTTTCGATCCAGA
>JAGRHM010000346.1 GCA_020445005.1 Candidatus Competibacteraceae bacterium
TTGGTCACGATCACCCAGTCCCGTCGGCATCGCCGCAGCAAACGGCCCAGCCGTTCCTCGCTTTGACCATAAGCCGGCGCGGTATCCAACAGGTTAATGCCCAGATCCCAGGCTAGTTCCAGCAACGTCAGCGCTTCCCGATCCGAAGGCAGTGCAAACGGTCGAGGATACTTGACGCCCTGGTTACGTCCGAATTTGACCGTGCCCAGTCCTAATAAACTGACCTGTAGCCCGGTTGATCCCAACGGCCTTAACTCCACTCCAGATCCTCCCGGTCCCACGGATAAGCGCCGATGCCCGGGCGCGGCCATTCCGCCAGAGGGCGCAAATCCACTGGATGCGGCGTCACCCCGAGCGTTGGCAACATCGCTTCAATCTGTTCCGCCAGCAGCGGCGCCAGCGCCAGCTTGGTCGGCCAGGCGGCAATCACGCGCCCATCGCGGAACACGCCGGTGGTCGCAGGCCGTCCGCCACGATGCTGGTGCGCCTCGGCGCGTTGAATCGTGAAGGCCGCGAACTCTACCGGATTCCAGTCCACCCAAGGCAGCAGGGCCTGCAATTCCCGCCGGGCCGCGCGGATCTGCTCGCGCCGATCGCGGCGAACGCCTTCCTCTGCGAGTCCGCCGCCGAGATACCAGATTAATCGGCCGCTGGCATCGTAATGACTGGTTACGGTGAGGCGAGGGACATCGCCGGTGCCCACGCAATGGGCATAAAGCGGCCCGGGAAGGTTCACCCCACGCGCCATCACCATGTGCAGAGGACGCAATTGCAACGTCGCCCACGGCAGCCCGGCATTGCCCGCTCCTGCGGTGAGTACGGTCACTGACGGTCGGACGACCCATTGCATACGTTCAGGATGATGCAGGGTCAGGTTGCCATCGGCCTTGAGAATGGCGGGTCCCTGATTACGCACGATGGCGTCCTGAGAGCGCCCAGCCAGTACATTCAGCACCGTGGCGACATCCAGAATCGGTTCATCCAGGCGGTACACGGCGCCGTGGAAGTCGGGATGGCGCAGGACCGGTGGATAGTCGCCGGCGTCCATGCCGCCCTCCGCCAGTTTTTCAACATGGCCGCGCATCAGCTTGCTGGCGAAGAAGGCGACTAACCGTGAAGTTGGCGCGCGAGTAGCCCAGAGGTATTGATGATCAGCCAACAATGCCGCGCCCCGCAGATCAATTTCATCCTCGCCGTTCAGACAGCGCCGCCATAGCGCCGGCATCCCAGCGACGGCGTCGGCGGTTGGCCCCGCGTAGCCGCGCAAACCGTATTTGGCCCCGCCGTGAATAATGCCCTGCGCGGCAAGGGTTTGCCCGGCGCCGAGTCGATCGCTTTCGATCAACAACGCGCTATAACCGCGCTTACGCAGCCGGGCTAATAACCACAGGCCAGCAATACCGCCGCCAATGATGGCGACATCAATTTTAAAGGTCGGATTCATAAGGATCCTGGTCGGTTGAGAATACGGGCGATGGTGCTGGTGGTTGAGCAGCCATCGATATAATCCATCACGACGACCTGGCCGCCTGCTTTCCAAACCGCCTGGTTACCGGGAATATGGGCCGGGTCGTTGTCGCCGCCCTTGACCAGATAATCCGGCTGAATCGCGCCGATCAGCCGTTCCGGCGTGTCTTCATGAAAAGACACCACCCAGTCCACCGCCGTCAGACCCGCCAGCACCCGCATCCGTTGCCAAAGCGAATTCACCGGACGATCAGCGCCCTTGAGCCGGCGCACCGATTCGTCGGCGTTGACTGCAACAATCAGTCGGTTGCCAAGACGTTTGGCCTGCTCCAGATAAGTCACATGACCGGCGTGCAGGATGTCAAAACAACCATTGGTCATGACGATCGTTTCCCCGTGCGCTTTGGCGTCGGTAATCGCTTGCAGCAACTGAGCTTCGTCCACTATCCCGCGCGGCGGTTCATCATGCGCATACAGCGCCCGGCGCAATTCGGAGACGGTGACGCTGGCTGCGCCCAGCTTGCCAACAACGATCCCGGCGGCCAGATTGGCTAACACCGTTGCCGCCGGCAGATTCAATCCGGCCGCCAGGCCAGCCGCCAGAGTAGCGATCACGGTATCGCCCGCGCCGGTTACGTCATAAACCTCGCGGGCGCGGGCCGCCAAATGCAAGGGTTCTGCATCCTCTTGCAACAAGGTCATACCCTGCTCGCCCCGGGTGATCAACAGCGCCTCCAGTTCGAGTTCACGGCGGAGCATTTCCCCTTTGCCCACCAACTCTTGCTCATCACGGCATAAACCGGCGACCGTCTCGAACTCGGTTAGATTTGGAGTGAGCAAGGTCGCGCCCCGGTAGCGGTTAAATTCCCGACCTTTAGGATCAACCAGCACTGGCCTCCCCACAGCGCGGGCGCGTTCAATGCAGATTTCGATTTCACGCAACGCGCCTTTCCCGTAATCGGAAAGCACGACCACATCCGTTTCCGGCAAGCGGGCGGCGAAACGCTCGCGAAGCAATGCAGGATTGAAATTGGGGAAGCCATCCTCGAAGTCGAGCCGCAACAATTGTTGATTGCGACTCAGCACCCGCAGTTTGGTGATGGTGGCATGGCCCGGTTGGCGAAGCAGATCACAGGTGACGCCCAGCCGGTGCAATTTGGTTTCTAACAAGGTAGCGGCTTCGTCGGCGCCGGCCACGCCGAGTACGCGCACCTGGCCGCCGAGGGTGGCGATGTTGACCGCGACATTGGCCGCGCCGCCAGGCCGTTCTTCGACTGTCTCGACCTTGACTACCGGCACTGGCGCTTCCGGCGAGACGCGGGAGGTCAGACCATACCAGTAACGGTCGAGCATCACGTCGCCGACAATCAGCACCTGAGCGGCTTCAAAATGGGGAATGTGCAGGGTCATGGGCGGATGAGAGGCTGCTTAATGAGAGCGGCATGATAGCATGGCTATAAATCGGATCAGGAATGAGGTGTCTATTTCAACCTCGAACCTGGCGCCTGGAACCTGGAACCCAATGAATAGTAAAAACCTTTATTTTCGGCTGTTGCGCTATGTCCGGCCCTACATCCGCATTTTCGCGCTGTCGATTCTCGGCACCGCCGCTGCTGCTGCAACTGAACCGATGATTCCT
This sequence comes from Candidatus Competibacteraceae bacterium, assembly GCA_020445005.1. Taxonomy (GTDB): domain Bacteria; phylum Pseudomonadota; class Gammaproteobacteria; order Competibacterales; family Competibacteraceae; genus UBA2383. The sequence goes on from JAGRHM010000346.1 coordinate 3,107, forward strand.
GCCTTGATTAAACCCCTGCTGGATGGCAGCTTTGTTGAAAAAGATCCCCACACCATCCGTCTGATGCCCATACTTCTCGTCACAGTGTTCATTGTACGCGGCGTCACCGGCTTCATCGGTTCGGTCGGAATGCACTGGATCGCCCACCGGGTGGTCATGGATTTACGCGACGCCATGTTCAATCGCCTGCTCACTCTGCCAACCTGCTATTTTGACGACCACTCCGCAGGTAACCTGCTCTCCCGCCTGACCTACGATGTCAGCCAGGTGATGACCGCGACCACTCAGGCGTTGGTGACCTTAGTCAAAGATGGACTGGCGGTCATCGGCCTGCTGGGCTGGATGTTGTATCTCAACTGGAAACTGTCGCTGATGGCGTTTCTCATTGCCCCCGGCATCGCGATCATTATCCGGGTGGTCAGTCGGCGGCTGCGGCGGCTGAGCCGGGAGCTGCAGGAATTGATGGGCGAGCTGACTCATGTCATCGACGAAGTCTTGCAAGGCCACAAGGTCATCAAAATCTTCGGTGGCCAGGATTATGAGCGGGAGCGCTTCCACCGCGTCAACAACCGGGTGCGCCAATTCAGCATGAAACTGGTGGCCGCCGCCGAAGCCAGCGGGCCTTTGGTGCAATTGCTGGCGGTGCTCGCCCTGGGCGCGGTGATCTATTTCGCTTCCCTGCAGTCGATGGCGGACCAGATCACCGTGGGCGGCTTTGTCTCGCTGTTCGGGGCCATGGCCATGCTGCTGGCGCCGATTAAGCGCCTGACCAAGGTTAATGAGCAATTGCAGCGTGGCTTGGCCGGAGCAGAAACCATCTTCGCTCTGCTGGATCAGCCGCCAGAACCGGATCATGGTCAGCAAACTCTCGGTCGCGCCCGGGGTGAAGTGCGTTTTCATCAACTTAGCCATCGCTACCGGAACGAAGGCGCTGAGGTTATCGAGAATCTGAGCCTTGACGTACAACCAGGGGAAACCATTGCTCTAGTCGGGCCTTCGGGCAGCGGCAAAACGACGCTGATGGCGCTCGTGCCTCGGTTTTATGAACCCGCGGCAGGCGACATCTTGCTGGATGGCTTACCGATCCGCGAACTGCGGCTGGCCGATTTGCGCGCCAATATCGCCTATGTCAGCCAGGACATCGTCCTGTTCAACGACACCGTTGCCGCCAACATCGCTTACGGCGCAGGTTTTCAAGCCAGCGAAACGCGGATCATTCAAGCCGCTGAGCACGCGCACGCCCTGGAATTTATCAACGAGCTGCCCGAGGGACTGCATACCCTGATCGGCGAAAATGGCGCACGCCTGTCCGGCGGCCAGCGCCAGCGGATCGCCATCGCCCGCGCCCTGCTGAAAGACGCACCGATTCTGATCCTGGACGAAGCGACCTCAGCGCTGGACACCCAGTCCGAACGCAAGGTTCAACAAGCGCTGGACGCTTTACGTCAGGGCCGCACCGCCTTTGTCATCGCCCACCGGTTGTCGACCATTGAGAACGCCGATCGCATCGTTGTTCTCGACCGAGGCCGCATTGTCGAGATAGGCAATCATGCTGAGTTGTTGGCAAATGATGGACTTTACGCCAGTCTTTACCGGATGCAAGCGGATAAGTAACAACGCAACAAAGTTGCAAAATCAACAAAAATACTGTCAAATAGACAACAACAATATTTTATCCCAGCAATTGAAAACTTGGCGTGGTTCACGAAAACGGCTCATGCGCAATACCCCCATTGATGCTTCCAGAAAACTGGCTCCACTCTTGCGCCAAGCCTTTCGGCAAGG
>JAGRHM010000347.1:0-14786 GCA_020445005.1 Candidatus Competibacteraceae bacterium
TCTTGCTTTATCCCATCCAGGTTGAGGAGCTGGGCGGTGTAACCAACGCCATCGGTCAGACTTTACGCGCATTGGGCAGCAACGCTTTTGTGCATATCGAGTTGGCGCAGCCGTTGCGGGAGCAACTGCGCGATAATGAAGCGTTACAAGGGTCATTCGGCGACTGTCTGGCCGGAGTGTGGCCCTGATGTCAAGAATCGCCGGGATTTGGGTAGGGGCTGCGTTGTTGATGGCGGCGGCGCTGGCCAGTCCAGGCCCGGTCAATCTTGCTATGGAGGGGCGCTATTCGCTGCCCTTGCGCTGGGATAATGTGCGCGATGCGCCGCAGTGGGTGGCTGGGGTCAAGCCTTTCCCCGCCTCGGGCGGCAGAGGCGCCGGAAAACGGGAATCGCGTTGGTTTTATCAGGTGCGCCTGGCCCCCGGTGAGAGCACGACAGTGTGGATACCCGCTGGCGAAAGTTTGCGGGTTTATCGTCCCGAGGGCCGCCTTGATCCACGGGATTTGCAGTTCATGGCGTCCAACGGCTCCGGGCTGTATGTCGGCGCAGTCACGCAGCCTTCGGCGCAAGGCGATTCGCTCTTGTTGCCGCCGGACTGGCCGAAGGAGCGGCTGGCGCGTATCAGCCGGCCCGCGACAGCAATAGGTTCGCTGGATGTGGCGCTGTTCGTTTCGCGGCGCGACGCCCTGGGCGAACCGGCGCCCTATCGGAATCTGGTCGACGTTCCAGCAGGGTCGCTATCCGCCAAAGACGAAGCGTTGCCCCTTACTCGGGTCTGGCTACGATCCAGCGATCAGGCGACTGCGCAGCCTTATTGGCCGTTACAGGCTCAACCGCCGCTGCGCCTGACAGCGCGGGGGCCGATGCGACTTGCTCTGGAACACCGGGCGCGCTATCCGCTGACTGAAACCCAGACCCGTCAAGATTATCGCATCTACGCGCATCTGAACGGTCGTCCCTGGCAGGCGCTCGACTTTGTGGTCGGTCCGGAGATTCGGCGCGTGATTTGGGTGGATGGATGCGCCGAGACTCTGGGCCGGCTGGAGACCGGTTACCTGGAGCTACCCGCCGGCGAGCATGAATTGACGCTGACCTCCACTCTGCCTTTGTATTTCCGCCTGCTAGCGCAAGATGACCCGGATTATCTGTTTCCAGACCTCAACGCGCCACGCTTGACCGCTGCTGCGGTGCGGGCGGCCCGATCCGTCGAACACGGTTCGATTTGGGACCTGACCCCGGCGCAACTGGCCCGTCCCCTGGAGCGGATGACGCTGGCAGAGGAGGAACGAACCGCTCTGCGTCTGGGGCGGGATAATTCTTATCGCAATGGTGGATTAACCGCGGCGCTGGCCTCGCAACAGGCAGCGCTGGCGCATCGGGAAGATCCGCGATTGACCGGACAGGCGCAAGACCTGATCGAGCGGTTCACTTTTTTTCGCAACCTGTTGCCGGTTCACAAACCTTCACCGGCGCCGCAACAGTTCGCATGGTTGCGTAACCGCCGACTGTTGGCGGCGACGGATCGACCTTGGGAGGCTTTTATCGCTCGGCGATTCAGCGCAGATGCGCTTGGCGCCCTGAGTCCGGCCTATTTCCTGGAGTTGCCGCCGGAAGAGGAACTGGACTATCGGTTACCGGAACGGGAAACGCCTTCGCTGCTGCGTCTGGCGGTCTATCCAGCCGGCCTCGACTCGCCCGTCGAGTTCTGGTTGCGTTACGACGATCAGCCGCCGATACCCGTGCGGGTTCAACCGCCGGAACTGGCCGGCTCCTGGTTTCTACCCAGCCCCGGCGACACGGTGTTGGCGTTGCTGGGCGAACAGTATGGCGCGTCGGCCTCGACCACACTGACCGCGCCGTTTGGGGCTGGGCAAACGCCGGGGGCGCTGATTCCCGCAGCGATTATGGAACTGCCATTGCCATCAACGGTGCGGCGCATTCGCCTCGGCGGGGTCGACCGTCTTTTACCAGTTGCGCTTCAGTACCGCGCCAGCCGACCCTATCAGCTTTCCGAAAGCGCGTATCTGGAAATGGTCCGACGCCTAGGACCGGATGCAGTGTTTCGCGAGTTGCAGAACTCGCTGCAAGCGGTCGCCTCATCCTCCGATCCTGGCCCAGCCGCGCGGATTGGAGACGAGTTTTCCGAGGAGCGGGACGCCCGCCGCGAATTGATCAATCATTGGCAACCGCTCCTTCGTCTGTTGGCCGCCCGGAACCGGCAATTCATGGCCGGACTCGCCCCGCCCTTGCATGATCTCTCCTCCGAAGTCGGCGGTATTCCGGATGAAGCCCGCCGTTTGACGCAAAGCGGACAATGGCTGCCCGCTTTTGAACAATGGAGCGCATTGAGTCAATCCGCCAGTCTGCGCGTTCGGGAAGAGGCGTTAATCGGCCAGATTCAGGCGCTGGATCGGTTGAATGAGGAGTTTCTCGCCGAGCACCTGCTGCGTGGCGTGTTTGTCTACGACCCGGACCTGCGGGTTCGCGAGCGGGCGTTTGCGGAACTGGCCCAACGCTATACGACGCTTGACGATGCCGAAGCGCTGTTGACCTTGATGGCGGTCGCCGTGATCCGCGATCCGAACCCGGCGCGGTTGGGAGGGCTGGCCGAATTGCTGCTGGATCAGGATCAGCCCGATTTGGCGTTGATGGTGGCCCTGGCGCTGCCGCCGGATGACTGGCCGGTTGAGGCGTTGCTGCGCGCCGCTGATCGGCAGCGCTGGTCGTGGGTGTTCGATCAGGCGCTGGAGCGCTTGCCCGATCCTGCGCAACGCATGGTCTGGCGGGGCTATCGCGCTCAGACGGAAGGGGATTACGCCGAGGCGCTACGTCAATGGCGGAACGCCGGTTCGATGGGCCAGGTTTTAGCAACCGCCTTGGAGCAAGGGCTGATGCTGCGCGACCGGTTCGGCGCTACGGATGTTCAGACACGGGAGCGCGCGGTTGCCGACTGGATTGCCTGGTCAATCCGCCGTCCAGGACCCTGGTTATGGCGGAATGCGGATCATCTAGTCAGTGATCATGCCGGCGTGGTCGCGCTCTACGCCCTGGAACGCGATCTTTTCGCCCAAACCTACCGCGCCTTGCCCGAACGTCCCGTCAAATTAAAGGTTTATGGCCCGGTGCGCTTGCGCATCACGGGTCGGTTATTGCATGCCGCAAATGAGCAGGGACCGCCCCTGGATGACTGGTTGCTGGTGCGTGACGGCGACCGGATTGAACGTTTGCCCATTACCGAAGATCGCCCCAGTCAGGGTTTAAGCGTGGTGGGCGACCCGACCGTGCAACCGGGACGGCTGGTCAGTCTGGACTACACGGTCGGCCCGGGTCCGCATGTCCTGGAAATCGCTCCCGATCAGCAGTCATTGTTGATCGCGCCACAGGTCTGGAAACCGGAGCGGCCTTTGCAAGTTTTACCGGAACCGACGCCCGCGACGGTCGCTGCAGCAGCGCTGGGCGGGTCCTCTGTCCGGAACCATTTCTCGCCCTGGGAAGCTGCTTTGCAAGAGGCCGGTTTACCGGTTCAAGTCGTTGCCGACTGTCAGATTGAACCTTTGCCTTTGCCCATTCAACCGCTTTTCCAGCCCAATACGGATCAGACGCAGGCTACGCTGGAGCGCATCGCCGTCCTTCATTCTCTTGATCTGGCCTGGCCTGAACCGCCACCTGATCCGGCGGAGACACTGCGTCGCCGGTTGATCGATGTGATCTGGGAAGTCGAACGACATCCCGAACGATTGACTGAACATTTACCGGAAATGGAGCAAGCGGCGGCGGCTCAGCCTGGAACGCCGGGTGTGGAGCCATTGTTACGCCGGTTGCGCCGTCGGGTCGCATGGGAGCCGTTCCTCGCCGTCGGAAGCAGCGCCGGTCTGCGTTACCTTGAAGTTCCCGGATGGCAACCGGAAACGCCTTTTTTACGAGTGCGCAAGGCGTTGACCCCGCCGGTAGCGTCCGATGAACAGGTGCTGTTCGGCGTTGAGCAGCTGGGGCTGTTGACCACGAACCCGACGCCAACCCGGTTACAAATCGACCTGCGAGTCATGGATCTGCGTTACCTATCGCCGCAACCGCTGACGGTCTGGCATCGACTGGATGACCAGCCGGAACAACCGGTTCTGCTCACGCCGGAAGCACCCAGCCGGACGTTAAACTTGACCCTCCCGCCGGGTGAACATGTGCTGCGCCTGGGTTTAACTGATCCGATGGCCAATCAGTTTCTGCGGGTGCGAGTGCGCGAACAACGGGGCGGGGTTTTTCACCCGGTTACTGACGAGCTCAAACGCCTGTACCAGGTCGCTACCGTTGCCGAACCCTGGCGGACCCGACTTGAAGGCCCTGCCTGGCTGCGCATCGACGCATGGCAGAGTGGGGCGGTGGACAGCCACTTTCGCTACTTCGGTCCGGGTCTGCACGACCTGGAACTGCGCCCGGCGCCTGGCCAGCGTGAAGCCCTGTTTCGCGTTCATCGCCAACAGGCAGGGGATACGCCTCGCGCAACCACGCCGCCGCGCGTCACTCACTGGGCGCTGGAATCAGTTCCAGAAACGCCAACGTCGGTTCCCGAAGCGCCGCCGCCTTCAGCCTGGGTTCTGACTGACCGCTATGCGCTGGGCGAACAGCAGGCGGGAACCTGGGGATTCGGCGCGACCGTGGCGCAATCCATTCCTCCGCCGGATGAAGGCAGCGGCGGACTGGCCGACGAGTATCTGGAAATAATGGGCGATTATCGGTACTACGATGAAATCGGGCGCAACTACTATGAAATGGCAGCGCTTTACCGCTTGCATCAGCGCGGCGAACCGACCTTCGGCCTGGGCGGTCTCTGGCAGCATGACAGCGCGTGGCCGGGGGTAGTCTATCAGCTCAGTTGGGAAGGTTACGCCCAGCAGTCCGAAGCGTGGGCCTGGAATTCCACAGTGCGCGGCCAGATTCGCCAGCGCCGCGACCTGACGCCGAAGCTGCGCCATACGCCCAGTCTGGGGTTTTTCCACCGCTGGCTGGAGCAGCAATCCAACTATGATTATCAGCCCGGTTACGTCGACCAGGACGTGTTGAGTACGTTTAAGTACTTCCATCGGCGCGGCCTGGTGCTGGCGGATACGCTGGTTTACCGTCCCTGGCTGGATACGCTGTGGCATGGCGACGCGGCGCTGACTTCCGATGAACGCGGGAATCTGTTCGACCCGGAGCATTTCAGCGCCGGCCTCGGCTGGAAGCAGTGGTTGGGCGACTGGCAGGCTGGCCTTGGCTATGACTGGACTTATTATTTCGCCCAGGGCGACCGCGACTGGGAGCGGCCCGAAGCCACGCAAAGCCATACCTTGCTTGGTCATCTGCTCTGGGACGGGCATTGGGGCGGTCAGGGTCGGCTCAATCTGGAATTGCGCGCGCAATATGATCTGAACAGCCGGGATTATGGCGCCTGGCTGTCCGTCCAATGGTTTCCGGATCGGGGGCGGGGTTATCGCGATTTCCGCAGCGTGGATTTCCGCGACCTGCGCGAACGGCGCTTGCCGCTCGAATTTAATAACCGCATGGATGCGCCGCCTGGCGAGGACTCTCCGCAATGAATGCGCCGATCAATCCTCCCGGAGCGCCGTCACTCGGACCGCGCCGCTGGCGCGAACCCCTGAAGCCCTGGCTTAAACCCAGTTTATCCACTATCCGGCAAATCCTGCGGGAGGGTCTGCCGCCCGCGCTGGCGCGCGCGTATCAAGGCTTGTTGGAACAACTGGCCAGGGATTTTCAGAGTAACTGGCCGGGCGCGCGCGATGACCCGCCGGACTGGGCGTTGCCGGTGGCGATTCACTATCGTCTGTTCTTGTTTCTCAGTCACGATCTGGAACAGCAAAGCGCTCGCCTGGGTGAATTAAGGCGATGGCAATCCGCATATGGCCAACGTTACCGCCAGGCGGTGACAGAAGCAGAACGCCAGCATCATCTGCTTGAGTTTGCCCGTTATCTTGGCGCAAACCGGCGGCAACGAGCCGCTGATCGCCGGGCTGTGCAACGCTGGTTGGACTATGACGCGATTGCCGAGCGCTGCCAGCGACGGCGAGCGACGGGCGATCAGCGACTGGCGCTGGTACTAGAGCGCCTGGGGTTCCTGAGCGCCGGTTTGTTGAAACACCTGAGCAGACAGCACGACCTGTTCTGGCTTTGGCGCCGGTTGGAGTTGGAGGCCCGGTTATTGCCGTTGCTGGCCCATGATGGCGATCTGCGCGTGCGCATCGCGGCTTTTCATGCCCTGGCTACGGCGCTGCGCGAACTCCCAGCGACCGGCCAGACGCTCCCGGTTGCCGCGACCACCCTGCGTTATCTCTACGGCGCGGCCCTGGATCAGCGACAGGCGGTGTGGATCCAAACCGAGGCGCTGGAATTACTGGAAGCCCTGGATTTGCCGTCGCTGGCGACGGTATTGAATGCTCGACTCACCCGGCCCGGCGGAAGGGATGATTTATTTATCCGGCGCCGGGCCGTGTTGTTGTTGGGTCGCAATCTTAAAGCGTTGCCCGATTTAGCAACATTGTTGCCGACGGTTCAGCGCGATCCCAGTCCCTTTGTCCGACAAGGTCTGGCCGAGGCGTTGCCGAGCCTGCCGCCGGCAGCGGCGCTGCCGGTCTGGGTTCACCTGAGCCGGCAGGATGACGCGCCGCCGGTGCGCGCCGCGGCTTTGCTGCAAATCGGCGCGCTGCTGCGTGTGGCACCGGATCTGGCCGCGTCGCTGCAAGACGGTTTGGCGACCGTGCTGGCTACCGAGACCAATTCTTTCGTCCTGCGCGTCGCGCTGCGCGAGGTCGGGCAGGTTCATCGGCAATGGCTGGAAGAGGAACCCCAGGAATCCCAGGCCCAAGCGTGGCGTGAGTCCCTGGGGCCAGTCATCGTCCATCTGCATGAGCGGGCCGACCGGGTTGCGGTGCGGCGCTGGGCCGCCCAGGCTTACGAGCAGTTGTGGGCCTGGGCGACGCCAGAACGTCGACGTCGATTGCGGGCATTGGCTGAACAAATCGCTCGAATTCCGGCGGGCGGGCGTCGGCGGTTGCCGCGTGAATTGGCTAATGATGACGCCGATCTGGGACGTTTGCTGGCGCTGCTGGCGCAGGATGACCACGGTTATGACCTGCGCCGCAACGGCTTCGGTACCTGGCTGAGCCGGGGCCAGCGGCTGGGATTCCGCACCTGGCGCTGGCTGCATGAATTTCGCCATTCAGCAACGGATAAACGTCAGGCGTTCCGGCATACCGTGGGCCGGATTTATCATGGCGACTTGCGCGCCCCGTCTGCGATTCTGGCGGAACTCGCTGAAACCAAAGTGCCGGGAGAGCCATTGTTCGACAGCGACGAAGTGGGTTGGCGTCCTTATCTGCCGCTGGTTGACGAGCTGATTTCCTGCCTGGATCAATGGCATCGAACCTTGCGCCGCTACACCAGCGAGGGCGTCACTGAAATCGTCGCTCCCCGCGCTTTATGGCGGCGATTATGGGCGCGGACCGTGCTTACCCTGCGCTTTGCCGAGTACGCCCGCTTGCGCAACTGGCGCGACGGCTCACAACAAAATCCTGCCATTTACTTGCAGTCCATAGCCTGCCTGGGCTTCACCTTCCGTTTACTTCCGCATGGGATGGAGTCTGGCTTGTCGCTGGAACCCGATCCGCTGGTCCAGCGCTTTTTCCCGATACCGCCCGATCCCCCAACCCCTCTCCCACAAGCGAACATGGGAAGTAAACGGTTACGCCTGGGTCAGGGACTGATCCTGTGGCCGGCGGGGGACTGGGGAGGATTGTGGGAGCGGTTCCGTGAATATTTCTTTTCGGTCTATCAAAATTCCCTGTTCGATCTCAGTGTCTTTTTAGCAGTGGTCGGCGGATTGTTCTTTGGTCAGCATGTTTACGTCAATCAGCGCATTCGCCAGGCCCGGCAACGGCGGGCGCTGGTGATGGGCGGTTGGGGCACGCGCGGGAAGTCCGGGACTGAGCGACTCAAAGCCGCGCTGATCAACGCCCTGGGCTTTGGCCTGGTGTCGAAAACTACGGGATGCGAGGCGATGTTTCTGCACGCCTATCCTTTTGGCGCCCTCAAGGAGATGTTCCTGTTCCGTCCCTACGACAAGGCCACGATCTGGGAACAGGGCGATGTCTTGCGCCTCGCAGACCGGCTGAACGCTGAAGTTTTTCTGTGGGAGTGCATGGGTCTGACGCCGGCCTATGTGCGTATCCTGCAACGGCAATGGATGCGCGACGATCTGGCGACCATTACCAACGCCTACCCCGATCATGAGGACGTTCAGGGACCCGCCGGTTACAACATTCCCGAAGTGATGGCCGAATTTATCCCGGCGGATTCGCTCCTGCTCACCAGCGAGGAGCAGATGCTGCCGATTCTGCGCGACGCCGCCCGACAATTGAATACGCGCGTTAAGACGGTGGGTTGGCTGGAAGCCGGTCTGCTGACCGAGGACGTGCTGGCGCGCTTTCCTTACGAGGAACATCCCTACAATATCGCCCTGGTGCTGGCGCTGGCCAAAGAACTGGATGTAGAGCATGACTTTGCCTTGAAGGAAATGGCCGACCGGGTGGTTGCGGATATCGGCGTGTTAAAGCGCTACCCGCAGGCGCGGGTGCGGGATCGCCAGCTCGCGTTCATCAACGGCATGTCCGCCAATGAACGCTTCGGGTGCCTGAATAACTGGGAGCGGATGGGCTTCGACCGGCAAAATCGTGACCAGGAGCCGGGCGTCTGGATTTCGACCGTGGTCAATAATCGCGCGGATCGCATTCCCCGTTCCCGCGTGTTTGCCAGTATCCTGGCCGCCGATCTCAGCGCCGACCGGCATTTCCTGATCGGCGGCAATCTTGACGGTTTACAAGGCTACATCCGCGAAGCCTGGGATATTCATATTCGGAACATCAGCCTGTGGCCAGCGGGCGCGGAGCAAGTCAGCGCGTTGCAGGTGCTGGAAAAACAAGCTTGCCGGCTGCGCATACCCACCCAGGTCCGACAGGTAAGGCAACGACTTTTCGCTCTGTTAAACAGTCTTGGCGTCACTGATCCACCTAATCCTTCCCCGGAATTCTGGCGCGATCCGCTCGGTCTGGAGCGCTGGCTGGCGAGGCTGGATGTGGCGGAAGAACATCGGAGCGAGCTGGCGGCCCACATGGCTGAAGAAGGGCAGTGTTTCGATGAATATCAGACGCTGAGGGCGCAGGTGAACAGTAGTGCGCCTGAACAGCATCCTGCATTGAACCAGGCGTTTCATGAGCAGTTATGGCGCTGGTTCGCCCGTAAATTAATCGTGATCCGCGATCCCCACGCCAGCGGTGAGCAAATCATCGCTCGTATCGTCAACGAGACGCCGCCGGGTATGGCGCATCGGCTCATGGGCATTCAGAATATCAAAGGGCCGGGACTGGATTTCGTCTACCGCTGGCAGGCTTGGGAAACCTGCCATCAAGCAGGTCGGCAGTTGTGCGACGCTGATCCACTTATCGTTCGTCGTGGTTTGCAGGAACTGGCTGCTTTTCAGGAATTTGGTTTATTGAGCGAAGGCGAAACTCGCGAGATGTTGGCCCGGGTTCGCAGTCGGGAAGTTGCCCAGAGCGAATATTTTCAGGCAGAGTTGGCGCTGATTGAATCCAATCTTGAACAGGCGCTCGATGACATCCGCGCCCGACTGCAAACTCAAGCCGGTCATTCTGACATTCTGCATCGCGTTGCGGATTCTATCGAGGCGTTCCTTGATGCAGGCGACGCCATTCGCCGACGCCGGATGGCGAACCGCATCTATCGCGATCTTGCCGATGAGCGCATCAGTCGCGCTCGCGCCGCGCGCGAGTTGCGCGAGCTGATCCGCCGGCAGAAAGGCGGCTGGCTCGAACAACGACTGCGAAACGGACTGAGAGGATAACGATCAACCCATCAGATGGCGATAGGTCTGGACAAACTCCTCCGCCAGCATCGGATAGCCGTAAAGATAACCTTGTACCTCATCACAACCCTGCTGGCGCAGAAAATCGGCCTGTTCTCGAGTTTCAACGCCCTCGGCGATGACCTTCAGCCCAAGGCCATGCGCCAGGGCGATGATGGCGCACACAATGGCTTCGTCATTGGGGTCGCGGGTAATGTCACGCACGAAGGACTGATCGATCTTCAAGCGATGCAACGGGAGTTGCTTGAGATAACTCAGCGAGGAATAACCGGTGCCGAAATCATCCACCGCCAACCAGACGCCCAGCGAACGCAGCTCGTGCATGGCGCGGATCGCCTGCGCGGTCTGACGCATAATCAGCGATTCCGTGATTTCCAGCTCCAGAAGGCTGGGTTCAAGCCCGGTTTCATTGAGTAATTCCGCGACCAGGGTTGTAAGATCGGTTCGTTCAATCTGCCTGATGGAAAGGTTAATCGACAGGCGCGGCAACTTCAGACCCTGCGCTCGCCAGCCTTGCATCTGCCGGCAGGCCGTGCGCATGACCCAGGTATCCAGGGTGCTGATAAAGCCGGTTTCTTCCGCAACCGGAATGAAGCGAGCCGGCAGGATTATACCGTATTGCGGATGCTGCCAACGGACCAGCGCCTCGACCCCGGTCAACTGTCCCGAGGTCATGCTCCCCTGTGGTTGGTAATACACCATCAGTTCTTCATGCTCGACCGCTTGCCGCAACGAGGTTTCCAACTGCAGGCGCTCGAGCACCCGGGCCGTCATCTCCGGCTTGTAGAACTGATAATTGCTGCGGCCCTGGGCCTTGGCCTGATACATCGCGGCATCGGCATTCTTGATCAGGGTGTCGGCGTCATCGCCGTCCGTGGGATACAGGCTGATGCCAATACTCGTAGAGATAAAGAATTCGTGCCGGCTGATGTGGATAGGTTGTTTGAACAGTTCCAGCACCTTGCGAGCGACCGTTCCTGCGTTGCCGGGTTCATCAACGGCCTCAACGAGCATGATGAATTCGTCGCCGCCCATCCGCGCTACGGTATCCTCGGCGCGGATCATCTCGGCCAGTTGCTTGGCGACCCAGCGTAACAGCTCATCGCCGGCGGCATGGCCGAGCGTGTCATTGACATTCTTGAAGTGGTCCAGATCAAAGAACAGCACCGCCAGCGACTTCCGGGTGCGCCGGGCGCGTTCGATGCTATGTTCCAGACGAGCGTTAAACAGCAGCCGGTTAGGCAATCGGGTCAGCAAGTCGTGATGGGCAAGAAAATTTAGCTTCTCCTGGGAGCGCTTCAGCGAACTGATATCGCTGAACACCCCGACATAGTGAGTAACCTGGTTATTCTCATTCGCCACAGCGCTGATGGTTGACCATTGAGGGTAGACCTCGCCATCCTTGCGCCGATTCCAAACCTCGCCTTGCCAGTGGCCGGTGGTTTGCATTGAAGACCACATCGCAGCATAAAATTCGCTGTCCTGACGACCGGATTTGAAGATGCGCGGGGTTTTTCCTATCACTTCCGCTTCTTCGTAGCCGGTGATCTCGGTAAAAGCGCGATTGATTGCAGTGATCTTTTCCGACGCATCGGTGATCATGATGCCTTCCATCGTATTATCAAAGACGCGCGCCGCTTGCCGTAGCTGTTCTTCCGCCTGTTTGCGGGGAGTAATATCCCAGTAAATGCCCTGGATACCGACGATGGCGTCTGTTTTATCACGGACGGGCACCTTGGTGACCTCAACATAACGTTTTTCGCCGGTCGCTGGAACGATGTTTTCCTCGATCATGACAAGGGTTTCTCCGCTGAGCACCTTTTGGTCGTCGGCATTATATTTATCCGCCAGTTCGGGTGGATAAATATCGCTGGCGGTTTTACCCAGACAGGCGGATAGCGGCAGACCCAGATCCTGGAGCAAAGGGCGATTCAGGAACGTCAGACGGCCTTCACGATCCACGCGGTATAAGCGCTGCGGCAGCAGATCCAGCATGGCACGACATTCTCTCACGCAGTTCTTGCGAAACGCCGCCAGTTGTTGACGGTGAAAACGAACGCCCAGCAACGCCATACCCCCGGCGCCCAGCATGACGCCGGTCAAAACCGCCCATACAGTAGGGTCCTGCATCACTTCCTGTTCCGTTTTAGTGTGAAAATGGCCAGCCAATCAACCGTTCCGCCCTGAGCATGGCGAACGGCGATAATACCAGAGTATCAGAGTCAACCCACTAACGCCTGTCAGCGTGACCGTAGCGATCCAGGGATTGAGACGGCGCAGTGCAATCATAATGAGATGCAAGTTCTCGTCCAGCGTGTAAATGCCCAGCCCCCAGCAGCCGACCCATAATGCAGCGCCAAGCGCATTGTACAAGCTAAACCGCCACCACGGCATTTCAAGCAAACCCGCGGCAATGCCGTTCAGTTGCCGCAACCCATCAAAAAATCGAGCCATAATGATCAGTCCGCCACCGTAACGGGTAAAGCCCTGCTCGATACGTTGCAGGTGGCGGTCGCTAATCCGGAAACGACGCAGTAGCGCCTGTCCGCCCCGGCGACCGATCAGATAGCCCAGACTATTGCCAAGCAGCGCCGCCAGAAAAGCGGTCAGCAGCAACCATTCGATGCGCAATTGTTGCTGGCTGGCCGCGGTCACGGCCCCAGCGATCAATAGGGTTTGCCCTGGCGCGGGAATGCCGAAACCCTCGACGCCGACCGCCGCGAATACTGCGCCATAGCCATAACGATCCAGCACCGGCTCGACCCTGGCGATTTCATGCTGGACATCCTGTAACAGCTGGTGGGAGAGCCCTGGCGCTGGCGCGTCGGGAGTCGATGGCGCGGTTTGAGCCATGGCTGCACTGCTTATCAATGCCCCGTATAACAGCAAATGAATCAATACTCGCATTGGGTCAGGCATGATCTAAAATCCTCAATAGTTTAACCAAAGAGGTCTAACCTCTAGCTTTTATCAGGAGACGCGCGCATGAGCAGTATTTTTGTAGCGGTTGCTTACGATGATATGTACCAGGCCCAGGAAGTGCGGTTGCGCCTGTTGCGGATGCAAAAAGAATATCTGATCGATCTGGAAGATGCGGTGGTCGCCGTCCGCGACGACAAGGGTAAGGTCAAGCTGCACCAGATTCGCGATATGACCACCGCCGGCGCGATTTCCGGCAGTTTCTGGGGTCTGTTGATTGGGCTGATTTTCATGAACCCCTTGCTGGGTTTGGCGGCGGGCGCAGCGGGCGGCGCTATCAGTGGAGCATTGACCGATGTTGGCATTGATGACAATTTCATGAGGACGCTGGCGGCGGAATTAAAGCCGGGAACCTCGGTATTATTCGTGCTGGTCAAGCACTTCACGCAGGACAAGGTGCTGGCCGAACTGGAAGGCACAGGCGGGCGCCTGCTGAAAACCTCCCTGTCGCATGAGGATGAGGCCAAGTTGCAAGCCGTGCTGGATGCGGTCAAGCCGCAGGCCGAGGCTGTTGCGCTTCAATAAATCAATAACGCCCTTTTCCCTAGCCCCCTCCCAAACACAGGCGAGAGGAGTGAAGAGTTATTACCCCCCCGGCAACGGCGGTGGGAGGTGGGCAAACAATGCTGCCAGTTCCGCTACTTCACCCGCTGGGGTCCATTTCGCCATGCCTTGCGTCCACACCAGCGTCTCGCGGGTTAATTGGCCGGTTTGCGCCTTCTGCTGCAATTCGTCCATTGGGAACGGCCCGGCTTGCTGGTTGTTCACTGCCACGTAGTAGGGATTCGCGACGGGTAAGGGCGGCGGCGCCAAGGGGGGCGGAGCCGCTTGCGGCGCAGGTTGAGGCGCGGGCGCCGGAGCCGTCGGTTGTTGCGCCGAGCGTCCCAACGCATCGTTCATCCTTTGCGCCATCGCCAGTCCCAGGCCCATATTCAGCGCCTCGGAACCGCCGCTAGGATTCGCCGCGGCATCGCGCAGGGCTTCCGCTGCCTGGAACTGGGTGTACTGGTCGAGATTATCGACAATGCCCATGCTGGTGCGCTTGTCGAGTACCGCCTCGACCTCTTTCGGCAACGAGATATTTTCCACCAGCAGATTGGTCAACTCCAACCCAACCGTTTCAAATTCAGGGGAGATGCGTTGCAACACGAACTGACCGAGTTGATCATAGTTTCCCGCCAAATCCAGCGCTGGAATTTTGGCCTGGCCAAGGATATTGGCAAAGCGCGATACGACCATGTTGCGCAACTGATTGGTGATTTCATCGGTGGTGAAACGGCCATCCGTGCCGACAATTTCGCGCAGGAACGTCGGGGCGTCCTTAATCCGGATGGTGTAGTTGCCGAAGGCCCGCAACCGGATCGGTCCAAACTCCGGATCACGCAGCATCACAGGATTCTGCGTACCCCACTTCAGATCGGTGAAACGGCGAGTGCTAAAGAAATAGACCTCGGCTTTAAAGGGGCTTTCAAAGCCGTACTTCCAACCTTGCAAGGTGGAGAGAATCGGCAGGTTATTCGTCTTCAGTTCGTACATGCCCGGTTCGAACGTATCAGCGAGCTGGCCTTCGTTGACCAGGATAGCGACCTGCCCCTCGCGGACCGTCAGCTTCGCGCCAAACTTGATCTCGTTGCCATGCCGCTCAAAGCGATAAACCAGCGTATCGTTGGAATCATCGATCCATTGAATGACATCAATGAATTCCCCCATGAGTTTGTCCCAAAGTCCCATGATCAGCGACCTCGCGTGGATGGATTGGGTTGTTGGGCGCGCGCTTGGGCGGACGCGAGCGCCTGGCGCAATTCGGTCTCACAGGCTTCCAGTTGCGTCGCCGCTTCCTGCCGGCGACGACGCCCCTCGTCGGCAATGCGCAAACTGTC
>JAGRHM010000347.1:14975-18412 GCA_020445005.1 Candidatus Competibacteraceae bacterium
TGGGCCAGTTGCTGCCGCCATAACGGCACGGTGTTAACCAGCGTCGAGTTGATTTTGTTGATCAGACTCTTGTCGTTTTCCTGCACCAGCCGGATGCTGGGCAGACCCTGCATGGTGACCTGACGGGTCAATTTGAGGTCATGAACCCGGCGTTCCAGATCGTCGCGGGCGGCGCGCAGGTCGCGCAACTGTTGCGCCTTCACCATGTCCTCGCTGGCGGCGACTTCCCGCTCCAGCGCGGGCAGTTCTTCGGCATCCGCCTGACGCAGCTTCTCCTCGCCGGCGGCAATATACAGTTCCAGCGTATGAAAATAATCGAGATTGGCGTCATACAGCCGATCGAGCGCGGTAATGTCGGTTAGCAACTGGGTCTTGTGTCGCTCCAAGGCGTTGCTAATCTGGTCAATCTCGTTTCGCACTGTTTCATATTCCTGCACCACCTTAGCCAGCGGCGTGATCTTGCCGAACAACCGGGCGAAGAACCCCTGCTTCCGGTTGGGGTCCAGGTCCTCCAGATTGAAGTCGCGCAGCACCTTGACCATCTCGCTCAAGGCCGTACCTGCTGGACCGGCATCCTTGCTCCGCACCCCTTCCAGCATATTGTCGGAAATGGTGGTTAACTGTTCCTGGGCTTTGCTGCCAAAGAACAGAATCGAATGCGTATCCTGTAAATCAAGTTGGGTGACCAGTTCAGCAATCTGTTGCTGGTCTTGTTCAGGCGCCGGCGCGCGAGCGGCTAAATCCTGTTGGACATGCGGCAAGGCTGCGGCGAACACCCCGGCCATGGCCGGGAGCGTTGGGATTTCTTGGGAAGTCATCGGTGAGGTGGTGGACATGCGGTAGGACTCCGGGTGAATGGGGAGAGGCCGATGGCTAGTCATTCGGATCGAGGCCCAGGCAGCGCAAACGCTCGGCCAATCGCTCAGCCCGTGCCCGTTCCTCGGCGGCGCGTTGCGCTTCCTGATTGGCGCGTTGCGCTTCCTGATTGGCGCGTTGCGCTTCCTGATTGGCGCGTTGCGCTTCCTGCTCGGCAAGCGCCGCTGCGGTTTCCACTTGCCTGGCTAACTCCACTGAATTCAAAAAGGGCCGACCATCCGGGGCATGGATCAGCAACGTGTCGGGCGTGAGCACGAAGCGGATTTGTAACCGTGGACTGACCCAGCCTTTCAAATGGGAGATTTTCTCCAGGCGACCATTGCCCTGGCGCAACCAGATCTCCAGATCGTTGCGCTCGGGATCGTAAATGTAGTATTCCTCGACGCCATACAGATCATAGAAGCGCAGCTTGTTGGCCATCTCCCAGCGACTGTTGGCAGGCGACAGGATTTCGAACACCACTTGAGGCGCGATATCCTCTTCTTCCCACTGTAAATATGATTTGCGCTTGCCCTTGGGCCGGCCAAACGCCACCATCACATCCGGGGCAACAGGGCCGGTAATCCTGCGATCGGGCACCGGATACCAGAAGAGATCGCCAGCGATGAATACATCGTCTCGATCAGAAAAGATAATTTCCAGATTCTCCTTGATCTTGACCAGCCACGCATACTGCTCGGTATTCTCGGCCATGGGTTCGCCATCGCTCTCGGGATAAGGATTGTCGGGATCGTAGTGAAGTAATGGATTCATGAGCGTCGCCTTGCGGTAAGCAGCGGGTGATCCAGGCATCGATGATAGCCATTGTCCAGAATGCGGGCAAGAAAGAGGCAGTACCTGGAAGATTCCATCAAGCTGGACCGCTACTCTTTGATTATAGAAGCATCAGTTATCAGCCAGGGGGAGGGAATTTCGAAGAGAATAGGACTTACGCATTGACAGGAGATGAAAATTGTGAATTGAGATGCTTCAAGCGCGGGGTGAACGTTTCAATAAATGCGGTGATTACCCATTAAACAACCTGCGCTTTAACTGATAACAGTTACAAATCACGTCGTCGATCCGCAAGCGCTGCAATTGCACATCGCCACAGATCGCGGCAAACACATGATTACGAATCGCCGTGGGTTGCCGGATCTGAAAATGCTCAACGTGGCAAACTTGTTTGAGGGTTCGATGATACTGCTCGATTTGCCAGTGCTGGTCATGGAGGTTGCGAAACGCCTCGCGATCAAAAGTCGCCCATGCGGGGTCATTGGATTGATACAAGGCATAATGGCGTGGCTGGTCTTTCAACCCCTTCCGAAACACCTTGACGATACCGAATCCGCGTAAGTAGACGCATAAGTCGTCTTTAGGGATCATGAGTTGCTAAACCGGCAACCATTGACCTTTTTCAATCGAAACCAAACGGTTACTTTCCAGCAAAAGAGAAATCCCTGATGAGGGTCTTTAATGCATCGCCGTACTTTGAACCGGCGACTGGAGGGGCGGGATTGTACTTTTCAAGAGCTGGTAGATGAGGTCCGCTTTGAAATTGCACGCCAACTGCTGGAAAACACTCACATGAGCATGAGCCAGATCGCGGCGACTTTTGATTATAGCGATGCCAGCGCATTCACCCGCGCCTTTCGACGCTGGCCGGGAATAGCACCCACCGCATGGCGATCCCGATCCAGCGCCCTGGAATCAACGCATGCCCCCCTTACCACCAGCCCTTTAAATGTGATGCTAAGTGGTTTATTTTTAAAGAGTAGTTTATTCTAGCGATTCTTCTTAAGCGAGTGATGAGAGAGTCGGACAGATGCTCAGCCAAATATTCGAGCGTTTTGTGAAAGAAAGTCCGGTGACCGTGATGGTGCGGGGGCTGCTAGAACGGCTGTTGAATCCGGAGCAGCTGGATGCGTGGTTCGAGCGCACGGCGGAACAGCAATACACGCGGGAGCTGTTGTTCTCCACGGTCGTCGATTTGCTGATGCAGGTCGTGTGCGGGGTGCGCAAGTCGGTGCATGTGGCGTATCAAGCGGTCGAGCATGAGATGACCGTGTCGGTGCAGTCGGTGTATAACAAGCTCAACGGGCTGGAGCCGACGATTTCGGCAGAGTTGGTGCGGTTCAGTGCCCAGGAAGCCACCGCCCTGATCGACGAACTGGGCGCGAAACGGGTCGAGTTATTGCCCAGCTATCAGGTCAAGATGTTGGATGGGAACTGTCTGGAAACCAGCGAGCATCGGCTTAAGGAATTACGCCCGGTGAAGAGCGCCCCGTTACCGGGGAAATCGCTGGTCGTGTACGAGCCGGCACGGGGGGTAGCGGTGGACGTGTTTCCCTGTGAGAACGGTCATGCCCAAGAGCGTTCGTTGTTGCCGGCGGTGTTAGAGACGGTGAGGGCTGGCGAGGTCTGGGTAGCCGACCGCAATTTCTGTGTGAAGGGGTTTTTGTCGGGCATCGAGCGCCAAGACGCGTGCTGTGTGGTGCGCGAGCACGAGCAACTACCCTGGCAACCGTTGGAGGCGATGTGGGAAGCGGGTCAGACCGTGTCAGGCGACAGCATAAATTGAC
>JAGRHM010000348.1 GCA_020445005.1 Candidatus Competibacteraceae bacterium
AGATATCGCGACAGTTGTACGCCAGCGCGCTGGTCAGTGCATCGGATACCATGGCTGAAGGATTGCTGAGGGATGCCGCGCTACGGGTCGGGAAGGATTTTGCCGATTTGTATCGCGTTGATGGCAATCAGATGTCCGTGAGCGCAATGGCGTGCCTGTTTGCGCGCCAGACGGCGCACTACCGAGAGCATCATCCCGCACAGCTGGACGATTATTTCGATGAAATGGTCGCAGCCAGCGACGCTACAATCCAGCCTTGTAAATGAATGACTCCAAGGGCAGCGCATGCGACGGATCTGACGATTTCTTACGGTTGGCCACGCCCCCTTTTCGTCGCAGTTCATTCCTTTAAACTTGAGTTACCTTGACAGCAACAAGATCGGATTGAGATAGGGGCACAAACATGAAGACCGGAAAACTTACCCAATTTGTGATCGCGGTGTTGGCAATGGCTGTACTGTCTGCGCCGGCCAGTGCAGACCTGAGTGAATGGATTAAGAAGCTACCTCTTCCGGACCTTCCCAAGATCCCCGATATATTGCCGACTCCCGGCAGAAGCAATGGCGACGGCGCCAATAACCGCAATCCGGGCAATACAGAAAATTCAGGGGGGGTGGCCGAACTGATCACTGCCGGTATGGTCCAGTTGCGGTTATCACAGGCATCCCGCGATCCGGAGCCGACCCGACACCAGCGTAATCTGTACAGCTACGCCGACAACTACAAGGTTCAAGGCGGTTTCATCGGCGGAATCGTTGGCGCGGTCGCTGGTTGCGTTGTCGCAAAGGACCTGATGGGCAGTGATTGTGCAAAAGGCGTGGTATATGGTGCGGCCGTCGGTGGAACGGTCGGGTACGTGGCCGGGAGCAAAATTGGCGAGCGGCAAGAAGTATATGCAAATCAAGAGAAAGATCTGAAGGGGAAACTCGCTGTGGCCCAGGCCGATTTGAGCGACGCCAAACGTGCGCGCAGTTCCGCAGACCGAGTCGTGGCGAGCCACAAGGTGAAGCTTGCGTCGCTCCAGCAGCAGTACAAACGCAAGCGCGTTACACGCGATCAATATATGGAGGAGCTCGGCTATGCGACAAAGGATCTTGAAGCCTTGAGTATGAGCAAGAAGGGGCTGGAGAAGCAGGTCGCTGCAGCCCGCAGCTCACTGGCCAATGCCAAGGCCTCCCCGGGCGACCAAAAGCAGATGGAACAGGTGGTGGAACAACTCGAACGCGAAAACGAAGCCATGGGCAAGGCGCTAAAGACGCTGTCCGGCGTTGTTGAGACGGCCCGGGTGTGACGGTCATGAAGATCCCATCGACTCGACTGATTGCGGGGCTTGTTCCGGCGTTCTTGGCCGCCTGTGCCATGACGCCGGAGCGTTGTAATCCTAATCGGGTCGACAATGTATTCCAGTCTGCTTTGTGCCAGGACATGTTTCAGCAGCGTATCGCCAATCTTGAGCAGAAGATCCAGTCGGTGCGCGATGAACATCGTGCGACCGAAGCGGAAACCGATCGCTACCTAAAGGATGCACGATCGCTCGCAGCCAACCGGGCCAGATTGCAGATGGATTTGGACCGCATGCAGCTGCAACTTTCAGGACAGGCGGCTCGGGTGGCCGGGCTCAAGCAGCACACTGAGGAGCAGAAGCGCCTTGTCACCGCCATGAACCGGGAATTGTCCGATGCAAGAGCCGAACTAGCGAAGCTCGGTACGAACGAGCGTGTCTCGGCGCAGCGTATTGCGCGGTTGAAAGCGGAGATCAAGTCCAAACAAGACACCTACACGGCACTGACGAAGCTCTACGAAGCGGTCGAGTAGCGACCGTAGAACGCTCTGGAGCCGGTTGGCACGGACGGAGACTATCCGTTTAGGGACTGATTCTGGCTAAGACAGGCCAACGAAGGAGCAATAATGAAACACGTCATTGCGATGTCCGTACTAGGCATTTCGGTATTTGTGTGCCCGTTGACGATCTCGACGACCGCCAGCGATGGCATTGGGATGTTAATTCACATCGATGTCCGGTCGGCGCATGCTGGTGGCAGTCGAGCGCCCAAGGGGCTAGCCGGTATGAAGCGCGGTAACGTCGCAAAGGCGTTCCGCAAAGCCGCTTCTTCGAAACGGCCCATTGCCGCAAAGGCGAATGGTGGTGGTACGGGGGGGGCGGCCCCCGCTGCTGTAAGAGGCTCCAGCTCGGTAATCAAGACAGCACCATCGATCAAATTCGGATCCGGCATAAAGCTGGCGCAGCCATCCTCCCCGCGCGCCGGTTCGCAGCCTCAGGCGCCGCTGGCCAAATTGTCGATCCGCTTCAACAAGGCGGCCGGCAAGACTGGCATGAAAAAAGGCGATCTGACCAAGAAATTCAATGAAGTCGCAAAACCACCACCGAAGACGGAAGCACCAATGCCGCCAACGCTGAAACCCAAGGGTCCAAAATTTGCGCCTTGACTGTCTGGCTGAAACGGAGATTATCATGTACGAGCGCGTTGTATCCATTGGCAAGATCGGGGCAAGTTCTATGGCCCTATTCGTCGCAGGCATGTCCACCGCACAGGGGCAGGCGCCGCAATATCTGAGTTGCCGCATCCTTTCGCAAGAAGCGCCTGAGGCCTTTCGTTTTGCCGGAGCCTCGCTAGTATGGTCGGACGGCGATCTGCAGGGCATCCGTCAGCTTCCTGGCGGCGAGCGCGTTTTTGTATGCTCGCGTGAATTGCGTGCCAGCGTCTGCCGCAGTTTCGCAGGCCCGCTGTTAACAGGCGAAAGCCTTGAAGAAGGTGCAATGAACGGCGGCTACTTGCTTGGGATGTCGGGTGAAGGCGTGGGTACCGGGCTCGTCATTGGTGCCGGATACGCCATGGCCAAGTCGATATTCGGTACAACGATGCAAATGGCACGCTGCAGCAAGCAAATCGAATTGCTTACCAAGGTATCGCACAAAATGTCGGTGGCGTGGACCGACAGTTTCACGAGCGCGGGCGAATTGAACTACAATTCCTTCCTTTACGTACTTGATGCGGCCAAGGGCGAAGGGCGTGTGACTCCGATGGAAGTAAACGATATTCTGACGTTCACTGACCGTGTGAACCGTCTTATTGGACAGTGAGCGCCATTGGGCTGGCGGTTTGCTGCAGGAACCAGTTGCATTTTTCATAATAATCCCGTGCGGTTGGTAGCTGGTTAGCATTTAAGTAGTCGGCCCTGCGAAATTCAGTT
>JAGRHM010000349.1 GCA_020445005.1 Candidatus Competibacteraceae bacterium
CGCCATGTTCCACAAGATGACCCCGGAACAGTGGCATGCCGTCATCAACACCAACCTGAACAGCATCTTCAACATGACCAAGCAGGTCTATGGGAAGATGGTGGAACGGAACTGGGGCCGTATCGTTAATATTTCTTCGGTCAACGGCATCAAGGGCCAGGCTGGTCAAGCGAACTATTCTGCGACCAAAGCGGCGGTTTACGGCTTCACCAAGTCATTGGCCCAGGAATGCGCCAAAAAGGGCGTTACCGTCAACTCTATTTCACCCGGCTACATCGGTACAGAAATGGTGCGGGCCATCCGTGAGGATGTGCTGGCGAAGATTGTCGGAACCATTCCCGTTGGTCGTCTGGGCGAGCCATCCGAAATTGCTCGCACGGTCGCTTTCATGACTGCCGAGGATGCCGGCTTCCTGACTGGCGAAGACGTCACTGTTAACGGCGGTCTCTACTTCCGCTAGGCCATGAACCGGGCGGCGCCGTCTCTCCGGCCGCGCCGCGCCGCTTTTCCGCATGTTCCATTATGAGTGAACCTCGTATTATTAAAAAATACCCGAACCGCCGACTCTATGACACGGCTGTCAGCAGCTATATTACTCTCGAGGATGTCAAACAACTGGTGCTGGATCGCGCCAATTTCCATGTTATCGACGCCCGGACCAACACTGACATCACCCGCGGAATTCTGCTGCAAATCATTAGCGAGCAAGAGGAACAAGGCAACCCGATCTTCACCACGGAAGTGCTGGCGCATATTATTCGATTCTACGGTGACACCCTGCAAGGCATGATGGGCAATTATCTGGAGAAAAGCCTCCAGGCGTTTGTGGATCAGCAACATCTGTTTCGGGAACAAATGCGCACGTTCATCGGCAAGAATCCGCTGGCGATGATGACCGAACTGGTGGAGCATAACCTGTCGCTCTGGAAAAGCGTTAACGAACAACTCCAGAAACCCTATCCACCGTCCGCCCTTGGCGAATATTCAGCGCCGATTCGACCGGACCCTGCGCCGCCCAAAAATTCGGCTGCTCCGGCGTCATCACCCGCAAAGCCCGAGAAAGAGCGCAAGAACAACCGAAAAGATAAGGGTGCCTGAGCGCGCGTCTTGCTGTCGAAAGGCTAGCGCGCCAGCAACCACCGCGCGATCGCCGGAGGCACTTCCTGCTGGGCGCGAGCGCTGACATAGATGCCGATGTGACCGCCACGAAAGGACAATTCCGAATAATCCCGGCTTCCGCAGCAATCCGCTAACGCCCTGGACGCCGTTGGCGGCACGAGATGATCCTGTGTGGCGTAAACATTCAAGACTGGCATGACGACCTCGCGCAAATCCACGCGCCGGTTACCAATGATGACCTCGCCTTTGACCAGCTTGTTCTGTTGGAAGAAGTCCTTGGCAAACTGGCGAAAGGCTTCCCCAGCCTGATCCGGACTGTCGAAAATCCACTTTTCCATGCGCAAAAAGTTTTTCAGCGCCTGAGCATCGTCGAAAGCATCGGTTAAATCCACATACTTTTGCCCGGCTAGGCGAAAGGGACTCAATGACAGGAAAGCGAAATTGAGCATCTGGCCCGGCAGATTGCCGAGGGTGTCGACCAACAGATCAACATCAACATACTGGATCAGTTGACTCAATAAATTATCTGGAGTCTGGAAATCCACGGGCGTCACCATCGTGACCAGATTGCGAATTTTCGTGGGGTAAAGCGCGGTGAAGCAGAGACTCAGCGCGCCGCCCTGGCAGACGCCCAGCAGGTTGATTGCGTTGGTTTCATGGCGTTCGCGCAAAATATCTACGCAGTGGTCGATATAGCGATGGA
>JAGRHM010000350.1 GCA_020445005.1 Candidatus Competibacteraceae bacterium
GAAAATTCGCGGTCGGTGAGCAGGATTTTCGCCTCGCCGTGTTCCAGCATGAACGCGACGGTTTCCGCATCCAGACGGATATTTAGAGTATTCAGCACCGCGCCGGTCATCGGTACGCCGAAATGCGCCTCGAACATCTCCGGGATATTAGGCAGCATTGCCGCCACGGTGTCGCCCAGGCCAATGCCGCGTTGTTGCAGTGCAGAAGCCAGTTGTCGGCAACGCGCGTACATTTCCGCCCAGTTGCGCCGGACAGCGCCATGCACCACTGCGGTGCGCTGGGGATAAACTGAAGCCGCGCGTTCGATAAAAGTTAACGGGGTGAGGGGAACGTAATTGGCGGGGTTGGGGTCCAGGTTCATCTCATAGATGTTGTGGGCACTGGCGCTCATCGCGGAATCCTCCAGGTGGATAGGTCGATTTGACAGGTTCCCTTAATTCAGGGACAAAACCTAATTATAGTTTTGATCGTGCGATCCTATCGACCCGGAGTCCTGCGGTGAGATCAGTGGCCTCCTGATGGAGTCACGGGCCGTAGCTTGCGTTCGTCACGGGGTCCGAATACAACGCTTCCAATGCTTCGGGTTCGACGCGGATGACTTCGATGTCTCCCTTGCGGGTGAAATTCCAGCCATGCGCATGTTGCGGCCCAAAGATCGCGTAGGATTGGAGGGAATAGCCGCGCAAACCAATGCGCTCGGCGATCTTCATGGTGCTGCTGGCCTGGTCGAGCGCTTTACTTTGAATGTTGTTCACGTTCATGGCTATGCCCCTTGAAGTTGTCAACCCTTATATTTTGTTCAGGTTGTAATTGGATTATCGGCAGCGGTTGCCGAGACTGTAGCTGCTCCCTCGCAATCGTTGCACCGCGACACGATGCGTTGGACAAGGCTAAAGTTTTTGAGCAAATATCACGCCAATACGCGCAATTTGCCTTCTCCGGCAAGCGAACGGGGGGAATCGCCAACGATAATCTCTGTCCGTTATGCACCGGGAAGGTTTCAACGATTTCCCGGTTCGGGTTCAGGCGCCGGCAGCGGCGGAATCGTAAAGGTATGGTTCGCCCGCCATTCCTTGACTTTACGTTGGGCTTCCTCAATCTGGGCCGGGGTCATTTTTTCGCTGATCTCCCGCAGAGCCTGGGGCGCTTGGCTGTCGCCCTGACTGTCGGCCATGGCGTACCAGAAATAGGCTTGCGCGTAATCCGCCGGCCCACCTTCGCCCTGTTCATACATGATGCCCAGATTGATTTGCGCCTGCGGCAGACCTTGCTCGGCCGCCTTGCGATACCACTCCATGGCTTGCAGGTCATCCAGCGCCACTCCGTGGCCTTCGTCGTAGAGTACGCCCATATTGAACTGGGCAAAGGCGAAGCCTTGTTCCGCCAGTGGCCGAATAATAGCAATCTCAGCCGCATAATCACCGCGTTCATGGGCCGCTTTGGCCCGATCCCAGTCACCTTCGGCGGCCCAAACCGGCGCCAGTCTCAGTAGACTAACCGCCAGCAGCAGAGATAATAGTTTGTTCATACGGGAATGCTCGCGTACTCAACGATGGATAAAAACGGTTTGCCCCGTTTTGGGGAGCACGGTGAAAAGTCTGCATCAAGGCTGCTCAGGTGGCGTAGCCGATAAACCGCTCAGGCCCAGCGCAGATCGTCGTTATTATTCCAGGCGCGGGCCAGCGAGGCCCACCCCGCCATCCAGGCGTGGTAAAG
>JAGRHM010000351.1:0-1562 GCA_020445005.1 Candidatus Competibacteraceae bacterium
TTCTGTTTAATCGGCATGGGCGCGATCGTCATGGACAAAGCCGTGGTGCAATCCCGGGTGACCATTGGCGCGGGCAGCGTTGTGCCACCCGGAAAGGTGCTGGAGAGCGGTTTTCTGTATGTCGGCAGTCCTATCCGGCAAGTTCGCCCCCTGACCGAGCGTGAACTGGAATTCCTAGAATACTCAGCGCAGAATTATCAGCGACTGAAAGATCGCTATCGAGCAATGACCGGATTTGCCGAAGCCGCCAGCGATCCAGCGTCTATCGAACCTGAAGCATCGCCAGTAGCGCCGCCAGTAGCGCCCAAGCCCCGAACCCGCCGATCAACAACCCGGAAGCGTGGCTAATCCAGCGCAATATCCCAAGACTCAGACGCCCACGCATCAGCCCGACTCCGCTGGCCAGCAGCAACCACCAAAGCAGCGACCCGGCGAATACCCCAAACACCAGGGTGCCGGCTGCTATAAAATCCCGACCTACCGCAGCCAGACCCAAGCCCGTGAAAATACCCAGGAACGCCAGAATGGTCATGGGGTTAGTCGCTGTCAGTGCCAGGGTGGACAGATAATCGCCGGCCAATCCCCGGTGCGTAGGTCGAACCTGAGCCTGCTCAGCGACCGGCGGCGTTCGCCAGGATTGCCAGCCCAGATACAGCAGGAACAGTCCGCCGACCACCTGCAATTCGATCCGCCAGGCCAGCAACAGCCCGGACAACGAAGCTAGGCCAAAACCGGCGATGCAGCCATACAATCCATCGGCGCTGGCTGCGCCTAATCCTGACAATATGCCCGACCAGCGCCCGCGCGTCAGGGTGCGTTGGATGCATAACAAGCCGGTGGGTCCCACTGGCGCGGCAATGGCCAGTCCGATCAACATCCCCTTGAACCACAGCAACATCTTTAACCTCGTTTCAGGCTTTGCCTGTTCTGAGTCAGGCCGGGCTATACTTTACCCGTAACGGTTTCCCCTCCCACTCTGCCCGGATGGCCCATCATTCAGTCACTACGCCATGAGTCCCATCGCCATCACTCTTCTTATCACCAGTGTCCTGTTCGTGCTATACATCATCATAATCTACAACCGCTTGGTCAATCTCAAGCACAATGCCGGCATGGCCTGGTCCAACATCGAGGTATTGCTCAAGCAGCGCCATGATGAATTACCCAAGCTGGTCGAGACCTGCAAACAATATATGAGCTACGAGCGCGACACGTTGGAAGCGGTGATGCGCGCGCGCCAAGCGGTCTCCGACGCCCAGCAGACGACCGACCTACCCGCTCTCGGTCAGGCGGAAAGCCAGCTTCGCCTGGGACTGGGCCGCTTGTTCGCCGTGGCGGAAGCCTATCCCGAATTACGCGCCAGCGACAATTTCCGCCATCTGGAAACCCGTATTACCGGACTGGAAAACGCCATCGCCGACCGTCGGGAGTTTTACAACGACAGTGTGAACATGAACAATGTTCGCATCGAACAGTTCCCTGATGTGCTCATCGCCAGAATGTTCAACTTTGGTCCATTCCGCCTGCTGGAATTCACTGAGCCGGAAAAACAGGATGTGGAC
>JAGRHM010000351.1:1629-2116 GCA_020445005.1 Candidatus Competibacteraceae bacterium
GGCGCGCTCTGGCTGGGCAGTTTTTTTTTGCTGAAGCAGGGGGCAGACCGGATTGACCGGCAACTTCTGTTCGCTGCTCTTGCCCTGGCGATCGCGCTTGCCGCGTCCTATGGAACGCTCTACTTCGGACGCCGGGCTTGGCGGTTGGCGGATACCCCCATTGCTCGCATCCGCTCCGCGCCGCAAGGCTATGTGGAATTCGCCGGTCGCGCCCAGTTAATGGAGGGACCGCCGATTCTGGCTCCGCTGAGTCATTTGCCCTGCGCCTGGTACTCTTATCAGATTGAAGAGCGCTCCACGCATGGCCGCTGGTGGTGCATTGATGCTGGGGAAAGCGACAGCCTGTTCCTGCTGGACGACGGAACCGCCCACTGCGTCGTCGATCCCGACGGCGCGCACTTTATCAAGACCCGGCGCGATGTCTGGTATGCCAGCGAAAGCGGCGTGCGCTCCCATGCGCTATGGGGCATCGGCGCTGCTTATCGCC
>JAGRHM010000008.1:0-137 GCA_020445005.1 Candidatus Competibacteraceae bacterium
GCGAGGGTGCGCGACTCGGGGCGTTCCAGAGTTTCCCATTGCTTACGCAAGGGGGCGATATCCGCTTCCTGAACTTCACTGGGCTGCTTCAACAGTTTTTCGATTTGCTGCAAGACTTCACGCAAGCGATTAGCGTG
>JAGRHM010000008.1:185-3408 GCA_020445005.1 Candidatus Competibacteraceae bacterium
TCCTGAAAGCGCTGTTCCAGCCGCCGGCCTTCACTATCATGGGCAGCGCCGAAATAGGCCCAGGCGGCGGGCGCTTCGCGGGTTCCGTACTGGATCGCGGCCGTGAGTTCAGCGCTGGATTCGCCTTGCTGGCGCAACCGTTCCAGCAGGCTTTCCAGCGAGGCGATCAGTTCCAGGCGTTGGGTGCGGCGATTGGCGCTGGTCTGTCGTTCAGCCAGAAAGCGTTCCCGCGCCTGGGCATACCGCTGCCGCTGCTCGGGAGAAGCCCCGGATTCATGGCTCCGCCATTCCTGATCCAGCTTCGGGAACCGGCCCGCATTAAGACCGCTTTCGCCGTCCCAGCACAGGTTTTCCATTTCGCTGCACAACTGTTCGAGATGAGCTGCTTGAGCCTGAGCGGTTTGATGGGCGTCCAGGCGCTCTTTGGCCTGGCGGTAAACGCGCTTGTCGCGGTTACGGCTTTGGCGGACCACTTGCTCAAGCAATTCAGGATCTTGCACCCGTTCCAGCGCGGTCAGGCGCACGTCCAAATGCGCGTTTTGCCCGGCGATCTCCGCCAGAAGCGGTTCCGACGTCACCTGTTCCAGCGCGGCCAGGCGCAGGTCCGAGTCTACGGCGTGGCGTAACAGGAATTCGACCAGCTTCGGATCAGCGCTTTGGCGCAGGCGCTCCAGTCGTTTGGCCAGCGGCGGCCCGGCGGGGATTTTACCGGCCAGCACGCGCTGATACTGTTCCTGGGCGGCGGCGCGCACCTCCAGGTTCGCCTCTTCACGGGCGAGCGTTTGGAGCAGGTCGAGATCATCGAGACGCTCCAGCGCAGCACGGCGAATCGATGGATCAGCATCCTGCCGCGCCAGTTCCGTCAGCGTTGGGTTCGTCGGCTCCATACCCTGCAAAGCCTGTTTGCGGGTCTCGGGATCGGTGTGTTGCCACTTGGGCTTGAGAAAACGGCTCAGGATCATGGGGTGATCGGCATGATGGCAGAGTAGTGGGGAGGTGTTGCCGACCAGGACGAGACCGGATCAGCGAATGACTAATACAATACTTTATCATACCCCATGGTCAGCCGTAGCCTTGACATTAGGATGTTTGCACTAGTTTTGCTGGTTAAATTGTTGGCAAGTTAAACCGATAGAGCAAAATTCGGATAATCGTCCGGAGAGGAGTGAACAATGAACGGGCAAACGATTAAGAACCTTCCTGATGCGCTGGATCACCTGGAACAAATTTTCGAGGATCGCGTCCTGCATGCGCTAAAGCGCCTGGGTGTGCCGACCCGTGATGATTTGCAGGACATTGCCCTGCGGTTGGAGGAGATCAATGCGCAACTCAGGGAGCTGGCGAACGACCGACAGGCAACCCTGCCCGCGCCGACAGCGGAAGCCGACGATCTGAAACTGATCAATGGCATTGGACCGGTGCTGGAGGGGAAATTGAATGGCGCCGGCATTCGGCGCTATCAGCAGATCGCTGCATTGACTGATGCGGACATCGAACAACTGGAGACCGAAGTGATTCACCTGAGCGGGCGCATTCGCCGCGATGACTGGATCGGTCAAGCCAAGGAATTGTATGTGAAAAAGTATGGAGAATTGGCGTAGTGCTTCAACCAAGCTGAGAATCATAGGGCGGGTTAGCGTAGCGTAACCCGCCAAACCGTTAGTTCGAAGGTGGGTTACGCTACGCTAACCCGCCCTACACGGAGGTGTTGGGGGAGAGGGGTCAACTCAGGCGTTCAGGTCGGGAATAATCTTGCTTTCCAGATGGGTGATCATATCTTTCAGCATCAGTTTGCGTTTTTTAAGGCGTTTTAGTTCCAGTTCGTCGACCAGGGGGTCTTTGGCCAGGCGGGCGATCACATCGTCCAAGTCGCGGTGCTCGATGCGCAATTCGACGAGCCGGTGTTTGTAATGTTCGATGTCATGGGTCTCCATAGGTGGAGTTCTCCGAAAAATGGCGGGGTCTGGTTTGTCCGGCACAGCCAACTGAGTCCGGGCGGGTTCCCGACACACGGCTTTCGCGGTGGTCATGGAAACGGAGTCTAGTCCGCTGGCGAACCGGCGGCAAGCCATCTGCTTGACGCTCTTGTCGCAAATTTCGGGTAAAGTTCGCGGCTGCGCAACCGGCTCCCGGAGACCCAGAAATGACAGCGTCGACCAGAAAACAGCAGCTCAACTTCAATAAACTCCAGAAACGTCTGCGCCGCAATGTGGGCCGGGCGATTCAGGATTTCAACATGATCGAGGACGGCGACCGGGTGATGGTGTGCTTGTCCGGCGGAAAAGATTCTTTCGCTTTGCTCGATATCCTGCGTAACCTGCAAGGGCGGGCGCCGGTGGATTTTGAGCTGGTTGCGGTCAATCTTGACCAGAAGCAACCGGGCTTTCCCGAACAGGCGCTGCCGGACTATCTCCGTAACATCGGCGTGCCTTTTCATATTATCGAGCAGGATACCTACAGCGTCGTCAAGCGGGTTATTCCCGAGGGCAAAACTACTTGTGGACTTTGTTCACGCTTGCGTCGGGGCATTCTGTACACCTTTGCCGCCGAGCAGGGCATGACCAAGATCGCGCTGGGCCATCACCGGGATGACATCCTGGAAACCTTGTTTCTCAACCTGTTTCATGGCGGCAAGCTCAAGGCTATGCCGCCGAAGTTGCTCAGCGATGATGGCCGAAATGTGGTGATCCGCCCGCTGGCTTATTGCCAGGAACGCGATCTGGCCGCTTACGCTGAAATACGCCAGTTTCCAATCATTCCCTGCAATCTGTGCGGCTCACAGGACAATCTGCAACGGCAGGCGATCAAAGCGATGTTGCGGCAATGGGAAAAGCAGTTCCCCGGGCGGGTGGAGAATTTGTTTGCTGCGCTGCAAAATGTGGCGCCTTCGCATCTGGCGGATCCCCGGTTGTTTGATTTTGCCGGACTCGGCGCGCGTAATAGCGGGCAGGTTCCGGATTGGTTGCCGGGAGGGCGCGAAGAGGTGGAGGAACACGCGGATGCATTTCAAAATGAAACATTGTGAAAAACGTTTGTTTCAAAATTCAATAATCTTGTCTCTTCTCTGACCTCTTTCTGGCGATTTTAAGCACAGGTAAATCCTGACAGGTATTTTTTTCATTGGGCTATTCGTAGGATAGCCCAGTGACGCGGTTTATGGGAGTCAAGATGGCATTTATTTTGTTAACCCTAGTTAAAGAGGGGTGTGATTCAAAGTGATGCA
>JAGRHM010000352.1 GCA_020445005.1 Candidatus Competibacteraceae bacterium
ATTTCATCGTGGATGGGGGCATGACTCGGAAAATGATTTATCGGGATTGAGGGCGTCCAGGACCGCCGCCCAGTACCTGACCGATGCCGAAGCGCTGCTCATCGGCGCCGGCGCCGGGATGGGCGTCGATTCCGGCCTGCCGGCCTTTCGCGGGACGCAAGGCTTCTGGTCGGCCTACCCCGCCTACCAGGGCCGTTCCTTTATGGACATCGCCACCCCGGAGACTTTCACGAGCGACCCGGAACTGGCCTGGGGCTTCTACGGCCATCGCCTGAATCTGTATCGTCAGTATCCGCCGCATGCCGGGTTTGCCATCCTGCGCCGTTGGGCTGAATCCATGCCCCTGGGCGCTTTCGTCATGACCAGCAACGTCGATGGGCATTTCCAGCGCGCCGGGTTCGCGCCCGAACCGGTTTATGAATGCCATGGCTCGCTTCATCACCTGCAATGCCACGCCGGCTTGACCGGTGGCCGCCGCTGTGGCGGTCATGGTGAAGGCAAACTCCACGGTGCTTTCATCCACCGACCGATATTCCGTGACCGTCCAATAGACATCGGGAAAGCGCGCGAAAAAGTCGGTCATCATCGAATGGATCGCCGATCGTCCCGTGAACTCCCCGACAAAGGTTGAATGGTAAAGCGCCTGTTCGGCGAACAGCGGCAGGATGAATTCCAGGCGATGAGCATTCGATAAAGCCACATACGCCTTGGTCAGTTCGATTTGTTCGAGTGTGTTCATGGGGTTCTCTTATTTGGCGGGTGTTGGTGCGGTCGAGTACGATGTCGGAATGATGAGCATCAACCCTTGTCGGTCTGACTCATACCTCCGGGTCTCCACGAAACCCGGGGCGGTTCAGCAACCCAGGAAATCAGGACGGGTGAACGAGTTCTCACCATCAACTCAACCCCAGCGCCTTGAATGCGGCTTGACGCAAGTCGCCGAAGAAGATCGGATCAACCTGTTCCAGCACCTCGGGGCTAACCTCCAGAAACTGACGCTTGTTTTCAATCGGGATCAGCGCCCGTCGCGCGCCGTTTTCCATGGCAACCTGCAACGGCTCTGCCAGCGAACGCACCGGCTTGACGTGCCCCTGAATGCTCAGATCGCCCAGCACCAGCAGCCCGGGTTGCGGCGCGGCCTTGCGCAGAATGGAATACACGGCAATGCAAAACGCCACACCGATCTCAGCCTCGACCTTGTTGCCCAGCAGGTCAATCACCTCAACATGGAAATCACAGGTATCGACTTCTCGCCCGATGCCAAACATGTTCTTGTTGGCCAGCAGGTAGCCAAAGGCGCGGTTAATGGCTTCCTTCATCGTCCCGGCAATACCGCCGGCGAATTTTAGCTTGCTGGTTCCGGACGCCACACTGACTTCCACCCGATACAAGCCGACCGTGCCATCACTGCTAACCGCTGCCGTGTACAGCGTACCGGGCGACAGCGGATCGGCGGAAATCAGGTCACGGCCGCCCTGTTCGGGCACGCTGACAAAACATTCCTCGCCGGTCGCATTGATTTGATAACTGAACGCCGTCTGGTGATACTCGAACGCACCCATTTTTTTGAGCTGCTCCTTGACCCGCCGCCGCCCTTCCAGCGCTAGCCGCAGCAACTCCTCCAAATCCGCTGGGCTGACCTGGCCATGCGGATGCAGCAGCTTCATCAGCCCGGACACAGTGCGGCGCACCGCCTTGCGGTCGCGGGCGTTCAGGTGCGCACCCAAGGCGAACGAGTGATCGATGATTTCAGTGAAATTGTGCTTGCCCAGGTCGCGCAGCGCTTCGGCCAGGTAATCCACCACAAAACCGTAATGGTCAGTGAAATGCTCATGACGCATCTTCGGCACTTCCCAACCGGGCAGATAACAGTGCAGGCGGTCAATAAACGCCATGTCATCACGGATCACGTCCGGCAACGGCGCAAACAGATGACCGGTTTGCACCATGACATCCACCGGTTGCTGGGTATTGCCAAACAGCGCCAGGCTGGCGTAACCGGCCATTGCCTCCTGACCGCGCTGGAACTGGCCCGATTCGCAATAGGTCTTGAGCATGGTGATCACCTCCTTGGGCATCTTTTGCAGGTCGGCCACTTCATCGAAACCCACCACATCCCAGATCTGCACCATGCCCTTGTAACGGCCCTGCTGTTGGCCAAACAAATTGGCCACGGTGGTCGGACCGGTCAGCAGCGCGGCGTAGGGCGACAGTTCCTGAATCGCATAGCTCTTGCCCGTACCGCGCGGCCCCAGCTCGATCAGGTTGTAATTGCGCTCGCAGAAGGGAATCAGCCGCAGCAGGAACAGCAGTTTCAGCCGCCGCTCCATGACCGAGGGTTCATAACCCATACTGCGCACTAACAAATTTAGCCATTCATCCGTTGTAAACTCGCCCCGCAGTCGCCGGTACTCGTCCAGATCAAAGGTCGCCAACTGAATTGGCGTCAGCTTGTCAATCCAGAACGGATATTTGCCCCGGTTTTCCTCATCGTATTCAAAGCGCATATCGATCTGCGCCCAGATGCCGCCGGTCAGCAACCGGTCGAAATCCCGCACGTAATGATCCGGGATATGGACGAACTTATGGCCGAAATTAGCGACCTCTGCCCAGTAGCGGGAATCGGCCAAGCGGACCTTGATCTTATCGATGAAGGTATGGGAACCCTGTTCCTTGACCCGGCTCTGGGCGCGCATACTGTCATCCGGGCGGATGTAATTATCGGCCAAGGTGTCGTTAACCACCTGCAGGCCCATTTGAATCGCCAATTCATCGGACGAGGCGCAATACTTACCCAGCAGATATTCCAGGACGAACACCGGGACATTGGCGCCAACCTTAACCTTACGCACCAGATCCTTGCGGACCACTTTCCCGGCGAAAATCCGGTTGGCCTTGTCATCCAGCGCATCGCGCGGGGGGGATTGATCCAGCATGGGCGACTCCCCAGTTTCAAATCGCCAGTTTCACCGGGATTTCCCCGGATTCATCGAGCACCGCATCGGTCGCCGGATCCTGGGCGACCACGCGGAGACTGGCGACTTCACGGGTCA
This sequence comes from Candidatus Competibacteraceae bacterium, assembly GCA_020445005.1. Taxonomy (GTDB): domain Bacteria; phylum Pseudomonadota; class Gammaproteobacteria; order Competibacterales; family Competibacteraceae; genus UBA2383. The sequence goes on from JAGRHM010000352.1 coordinate 3,054, forward strand.
GCACCATTGCCAGGCTGACTTCCTGACCCGGTTGCAGGTGGATGACACCCCGCGCGCGGTCCAGTTCGGCATTAATCGCCATACCGGTCTGACCGACCTGTTTGCCCGCTGCCAGCAGGATCACCCGCACCGCCAACGGCTCGTTGATCAGTAGATTTGGCTCCAGCCGGATGCTCACGCCAAAGGTGCGATTGGTCAGCCGCTCCGGCAAGCCGTGCAGTTTGACGACCGGACCGGTAGCCGTGACCATCGGCGCGACGGGCATCCGCAAAGTGATGAGCGGAATCACCAGTTCCTGCAAACTGACTCCGCCGTGGTGGTAACTCAGCCCACCGCCGGTTTTGAACACCCCCAGGCCGATAGGGAAAATGAAATCCAGCGGGGTGGCGTAACCGAGTTCAGCGCCGCTGACCCGCACGGCGCCGGGCGGCGTACTGCCACCCTGGCCGATCCAGCAGCGGCGATGCAGTTCCAGCGTTGCGTCTCCCGGCGCGTCGGTTTTCATCGCATCGTCCTTGCGCAGGGCGAATTGGTAACCGTGGTCAGCCGTGATGACGAAGTGTTCGATCCCGGCTTTGGCCAGTTTGCGGATCGCGCGACCCAGGTTGCCAATCAGAGCGTCCATCATCTGCCGGGCGAGCAGATCAAAATCGCTTTCGCCGGCAAAATCGATTTCCTGTGAGTGCACCAGCACCAGCGACGCTGCACCCAGGGTTTTGTTCAGCTTGGCGCTGGGCAGGCTGAGGAGTTTGTCCAGAGTCAACTCCACCAGTTCAGGACGCCGGGCCTTGAAAAACCGTAGCCGATCATTGACATCAGCCAGTGCGGAGCCTTCGATCCGGGCCGCCAGCCGACCTTTGTGGTCAATGACGGTGAAGCTGGCGGCGGCGCCGGGCAACAATGCGGCCATGCCGACTGGGGTAATGGTGGGCAACGCCGCGATCACGGGCTGGAGGGTCAGATCCTGCGCGCCAGCCAGTTGGTTGGCCAAATCAACGCCCATCTCATAACGCAGGGCATCGATCAACAGATAGGCGGTGCGTCCGGGCCGGGTTTGCACCCATTCGGGATAGATTCGGGTTTGATGGAGAACACGAGAGATCGACCAGCGTGCGGCAATGAGCGCCGGGGTGAAACCCTCAGCCAACCGCTTGAGCCATTCTTCGTACTCGCAGCGGATGACCGCCAGGGCTTGTTCGGTTTCCGGATCGTCGTCCAGGCAGGTGATCAGGGTTTCGAGCTGGCGATGCAGGGCATCGATCTGGAATCCCCCGCGATCCTGAACATAAGCTTTCACCCAGGCGACGGGATCGGCGCCGCACTGGGCGAACACCGGCCGTAGCTGTTCCATGGCGCGGCCCAGTTCGGCCATGAGGCGGCAGACTTCCCATTGCATCTGGCGGTTCGCGTCCCAGTCCACCCAGAAACTACGACGGCGGTCGGCGACAATGGCCAGCGCCGGACCATACTGGCGAATGGCAATCAATTGCCCGGCATAAGCCAGCAAGCAGCGTTCTTCAAAGCGGAACGTGTCGATCTTGCCCAGATGCCGGGCTTCAATCGGCGCATCGGCCAGATGAAGTTCACTTTCGACCTGATCGGCGCCAGCGACATAGGCGTCGGGATCGTCGCGGCGCAAGGCGGCGGTGATCGTGTGCAACCGGGCGAGCTGATCCTGATGCGTCGGCGTGGGAATCTGATTCAGCAGGGCGGGCGGTTCGCTTTCCAGGTCGGCGCGAAATTCCCCCAGCAGCACATACCGCCAGGTTTTGCGCCGGGCCTCGGCCAGCGGCAGGTCGGCGGGCAGCTTCAGACCGAGGCGGCTGTCGATGAGGGCGAACAGTTCGGGAAGAGCGGCGCGTTCGGCAATAGCGGCGTCCTGATCGTCGTGCGCCAGCCAGCGACTAATCAGCGGCTCGCTGGCAGCGCCGCCAAACAGGGTGCGCAGGATCGAAGCGGACTGTCCGGCTTCATGCTGGCGGAGCAGGGCAACGATATCGGCATAACCCACGCCCGGGCGCTGCAACAGTTCGTCGATCTGACCATCGGTGAACTGCTCGCGCAGGACCTGGCGCGCCAGGCGCTTGAGTTGGGGTTCATAGCGGCAACCGCCCAGTTCCAGTTCCATCAGGATCGAATCGGCTGGAGGCGCCAGGCCGGGGATATAGAGAATCAGCGGTTCGGGGTGGTCGTGGCTGACCTGCGGTTCCACCGCGGCGCGCAGAGCGAAGAACGAACCGGCGTAGCGGGCCAGATGCACGGTCTGCCTGCCCAGATTAACTTGGCATAGCCCGGCGGCGATGGGGGCGACTCGCGGCAATTCCTGATCGAAGAACGGCAGAAACTCGGAACGCGGGTCGTAGACCACAGCAATGAACCGCTTGTGCAGTCGGTCGGCAAGCTTTTCACTGAAAGCGACGTGCAGGGCGTGCATGATTTTCCAGTTTTAAGTTTTAAGCTTTAAATGGTTAGCTGATTTTTTTAACGATCAGGTCTTCTGATCGTTGAACGTCAGGTCACCCTGCTGACCGGCTTTACGTCGCCTCCGCGCGGGTCGGGATTCAGCGCGATCCGCCGGCGGCTTGGCGGCTTTCTTGACGCGGGCGCTGGTGGCAGGCGCGACAGGCGTATCCAGCAGGATTTCCAAAGCCTTCTCGACGGCTGGCGAGGTGCGTTCCTCGATTAAAGCGGTCAATGCGGCAGGCTCCAGGTCGCGGGGTTGCCATTTGCCGTCCGGGGTTTCTGTCCAGAAGACCTTTTCCAGGTCGTGGGCAATGGCCAGGCTGCGATCATCGGCGCATTTGGCGACGACGCGGGCCGGGTAGAGATGCATGGCCCAGTGCGCCCAGTCGTAATCGCCGGCCGCCAGTTTGTTCCAGCCGGCCCGGCATTCCTTTTGCCAGGGTTTTTGGTGGGGAACCAGGCACCACAGGGGGGCGAAATTGAGGATGACGCCGTCATTGAGATTCGGGTTCCACAAGGGGGCGATCCGACTGACTTCATCACGGAATGCTCGTAGTTCGGTCACGAAGGCGTCCTGAGCGGCGAGGTCCCGGCGCTGGCTGGGGGTGGGACTCGCCCCAGCGCGCTGCGTCAGGTCCGCCAGTTGCCGTTCTTCGTATTGAATTTTCGGGGTGAGGTGATCGTGGAGCGCCCGGTAGAAGGTATCACGGGTCAGGGCCGGGTAGTAGAGCCAGAGGGTGTAGCGGGCGCTGGGCGTGGCCAGCGGCCAGTAGATTGGGGCTTTGCGGCGGCTTTTGGAGTAGCGGGCGAGATGCGCGGGAAAGAACTCGCGGCTCAGCCAGTCGCGCAGGTCGGCGCTGGTCATCGGGAAGCCGACCTGTTCCAGAATGGCGCTGACGGCAGCGGTCAGGTCGTCGGGATGGCCGGGATCGTCGACCAGGATCGGTTTGACGAACGTGTCGTCGGGTCTCATGCCGGGATTGCGGGCGGGCAGAGGATCGAAGGGTTCGGGTTCGGGCGGGATTTCCCGTTCACCGGTCGCCAGGCGCAGGTCGAAACGGCCAAAGGCGACGCCGACGCACCAGGACAGTAGGTCGGCCAGGTCGGGAGTGATGGGGGTCATGTGCTTACTGAGCTTCTCCGAAAGCGGCAAGAAATTTCTGGATTAGCCCTGGGTCATACCACGCTCCGGCTTTATCCAGTCGTTCTACCCATGGACGCACCTGATGAACCAATCCCAGATGTTTAGCGCGGCCTAGAAGTCCAAGTGAACCGGTTACGCGCAATCCAACCGCCAGCGCGGCGCGACGACTACGCCATTCGTCGAGACCTACCGTCGTGAGATCCTCTTGCAATGCCAGGCTGATAACGGCTGATTCGCCGGCGCCCAGCGGCGTTGTGAGATTCAGGGGCAGCCTGCCGGTTAACGAGCGTACTTCAATCCAGTCCGGGACGCTGACGGGATAGCCGGCTTCACGTCCGACCGTTAATTCATTGGCAACGGCTTCTGGAATCAGGAAATGGAACGGTAATTGGCGGACCCAGCCAAAGGCATCGGCGCGCCCCAGAGAAATCAGGGGGCCGGTATCCATCACCAAGGGTTCAGGGACCGTGCGCAAAATCCAGTTCGATGTCCAGGTCTTCGGCTTTGAGATTAGTCATACTGACGCCAACCCGGGGTAAGGCCAGCAGGAAAGCGACGCGCTCCATACCGCAAAGGCGAGCGGCTGGCCCGGAAGGAAGGCGTCCACGCTCGTACAGTTTGGCGGCCAGCAGGAAGACCGCTTCTCGCTCGAATTCTTCGCGCGGCATAGCGACATCCAGTAACAGCGCATCGTCATATTCAATTTGCAGAGTATGAGCCATAGCAGTTCCTCTTAAAGGCGACGCTGACGCTCCAGGACAGCAGGTCGGCCAGGTCGGGGGTGATGGGGGGCACGATGGTTCTCTATGGTCAGGTTTCGCGCTGCATCTCACGGAGGGCGGCGCGCGCTAAAAAGCTGGAACGGGTCAGATGACGGGAAGCAATATAGTCGTCCATGCGTTGCACCAGTCCTTCGGGTAAGGAGACATCGACCGGCACGGGGCGGGTTGGGAGTCGGGCCAGGTCGATGTCGATCAGCATCCAGACGCCGTCCTGATAGTCTGGTTGTTTGATCAGCGATTCCAAGGAAGTTGGCGTAGGCAGGGCGATGTCTTCACCCTCACACCAGACTTCAATCGCTTCCTGAATGTTGGCGGGTAAATCTTCCCAACGATCTGCGGCGGAAAAGCAGCCTGGAAAATCGGGGATAGTAACGCCGTGAGCGTGAGTTTCATCGCCGAGATGGACATAAACCGGATAGAGCATTATTCCCTCCATTCCCAGCCCGCTTGCCGGTAGATGTTGCGCAGAGTGCCAATGGCGACATCCTTACGAGGATGTGGAATCACGACATGGCCGGGTCGGGCAGGATGTTTGAATTTGGCATGATCGCCTTTGCCGCCTGCGCGCACCCAGCCGTCTTGCTCAAGGCGTCGAATCAGGCTTTGACTGTCCATGAGTTATCGTACTAACTCCTCATCTTCTTCAGGATTTTCCGCCTCGGGCGCTACGTTATTGAGGCGAGCGACGGCTTCGCGATCCTCGGAGTTGAATCCGTAGAGATCAAAGGCGATGGCGTCGATCTCGGTTTGAATCTGGCGTAGTTCAGCCTTGAGGGCGTCGGGGTTCCAGTCGCCCAATTTGGCGCGCAACAAGGCGGGCAGCACAAAAGCGTGGCTGGTTTCGTTCGTGGTGTCGAGCTGGCGCTGGATGGACCAGGCACGGCGGGCTTGAGCGGCGAGTTGCTGGCGGATGGCGTCGGGGATGTCCGGGAGGGGTGTGCGCTGGATCAGTCCCACTTCATAGGATTGCGCCAATTCAGTACGCGCCAGTTGAACGCCAACCAGATATTTGAATGGGGTGCTGTTGAGAAGAGCCACCAGCGCCAGCAACATTTCGGGGTCGTCTTCTGCAACGAAAGCGGCTGGCCCCTTATCGGCAAAGATGCAACCCGCCGGCATGACGCGGAATGAAAGACCATTAGTACGACGCGGCCAAGTCAGACCGGGGCGGAAGAAATTCTGTAATGATGCTGGACGTTCTAATGGACGATTTATTGTTCCCAAAAAGCCAAAATATGTTTTTCTCTCTATAGACCAAATAATCAAGGTATCAATATCATAATAAAAACAGGAATATGATCCACCCTTAGCCCATGAAATCCATATTTGATAATTATTATTTTTTGGGCTTTCCCACCAAACACGAACATAGCGAAAATCATTATTTAGAGGATTTGTTGATAGTACTTCAATGTTTGATCTATGTAATTTATTAAATTTTAAAAATAATCTTCTTATATCCTCACTCACCCAATACGCAAACGGACTCCCCGGCACTTGCGCGAACGATTCCGGATTGACTTCAAACACGCGGGGATGGTCGCGGCCTTCCCGAACTGCTGTGATGGCTTCGGCCATCGCTTCGGCCTTGTTGTCCGCGTCCAGCAGGCGAATGAAGAGGGTCATAAATATATTTTCTATTCCTGATAGATAGATATGACTGAAAGCTCCTTGACTCGGCACATTGGTTTTGTCGCCTTTTCCAAGGTCACCAATTCATGAGCACGCCCCCGGATTGCCGCAGCAACATGTAAGGCATCAAGTGGCGATAGATCGTAGGTCGTAGCTAATGATTCAGCATGTTCTACCAACAAATCATCAACTGTAATTTGATCAACACAACGATCAAAAAAATTCTCTATAAAACGGACCTCTTCTAAAAAACCATGAACGCGCGGCTTTGGCAATGTTTCAAGGCGCACAAAAGCACTCGTGATAAATTCTCTTTTTAAATCATCCAATACTGACAACGCCAAAATTGCAGAGGCTGTTTTACTCTGAAAGGCAGAAATGATGACATTGGAATCAACATAAGTACGTTTAATCATCCAACTCACCTCGGCGGCGTCGAACCTCCTCCAATATCTCATCCTGGGAAAGCAATTTCATCCCCTTAGCAATAGCCCGCTGACGAATTTCCCAAAGCTGTTTTCCCAATTCGCTTTTTGGGTTGAAATCCTCTTCCGGCTGATCTTTTTCAAGAGAAATATCATCAGATTTAACCAGAGCTGAATCTCGATCAAGCGTGTTGACCTGATCCGGTAATACCGTAACCACCACTCGCGCCCGCGCCACATCCGGCAACGGCTCCAGTAAACGAATCATTCCATTCTCATAAATACCCTCGACCGTAGTTAACATAGCGTTCTACCTCATTCAATGGTTACTGACTCGTTTCTTTAGACAATACGCCGCTGCTTCCACCATCGCCGCATCCATCACCCCATAACCCAGATCCGCGAACACCAGCGGTTCAGCCACGCCCAACACCTGTTGTTCCCGCCACTTCTGGTAACTGGACAGAAAGAACCCGGTGCGTGACGTAATCGCCCCCAGCATCCCACCCGGATGCAACCATTGCAGGCCGCGCTCGACAAACGCCGCCAACAAATCATTCTTGGCGTTCGGATAGGCAGCGGCCAGATACGCTTTGGCGTCCCGGGCCGATTCCCCGAACGGCGGATTCATCACCACCACGTCAAAGCGTCGCTGGCAAACATCGATAAAGCCCAGCCCGCGCGCTGCATCCTGGGCAAACAAGCGCCGCGCATAACCCCCTTGCTCCGCCTGTTCCGCATAATCCCGCAACGCCGCCAGCAGCCGCGCATCGGCTTTGGACCACTGGGCCTGATCGTCGGCCTGAAACAATTCCCCATGTTCGCCATAAACCGCTCGCACCAATTCAGGCAGGTGTGCTTCCACCCGCAATAGCGATCCCGCTGCTCCGGCCAGTTTGAGTTCCTGCAACAGGCCAGTGAACAGCTCGCCCAGCAGCTCCTCCAAACCGCCGGCAAACTCCTTGGCCAAATCCGCCTCGCCGGGCATCGGCTCCGCAACCACAACATGGGTTTGCTTGATCGGTGGACGCTCGCCACGGGGGACGCCGAGATCGTGATAAGCCCGCTGGGCGCGCATCCACAGCGCCAGCGCCGCGATTTGCGCGGCCCGTGGATCAACATCGATGCCGTGGATATTCTGGGCCAGAATCAACCGGGGCACATCGCGCAGGAAAGCGGCTTTGTCGTCAGCGTAAATGGCGCGCAGCTCAGCGCCAGCGTCCTTTTCCCAAGCTTCTTCATAGATCGTTAGCAGAACGTCAAAGGCATACAGTCCAAAGTGCATGGAACCACAGGCGGGGTCCAGCAAACGGATTTCCCTTGGGTCTTTCACCGGGCGCGATATTGCCGCCTCATCCGGGCCAATCACCAGCGACCGACACTGCTCCCTGAGCCGCGTAACGCCTTGGGTCATCTCATACCAGAGGCGCCCCAACGTGTTATCAATCAGAAACTCGACCACATAGCGCGGGGTAAAGAACTGATTACGCACCGCCAGCTCATAGGCATTTTGCGGTGACTTGGGCCGGCCCCGGTCATCATAACGAGCGCGTTGCCGATCGTTGTCGCTGTTGAAATACTGATAAATCCAACCAATGGTTTCATCTTCCTGCCAGACCCCAGCCAGTTTCTCGTCATTCAGAATCCCCAGCAGGCGCAGCAACGTCGGCGGACGCGGCCACAGCAAACTGGCCGGATCGCGCCGGTCAAACAACACCCGCACTTCCCGGCCGATTTCATCGAACAGGCATTCCAGATACAGCCGATAGCCATGATCCGGCAACTCGGCCAGGCCTGGAGCCAAGCCCGTGAACTCCTTGAACCCTGCGGATTGTTCATGCCGGCTCAGGCACTCCTGCGCCAGACCGCGCGCCTCCAGCATCTTCAGCGCAGCAAAGCGGTTCAGCGTGGTGAACGCCGCTTCCCGCCGCCAGGCCATCACCGCTTCTTTGGCGCTTAACCCGCCCGCCACTGCATGATGGATCGCTGCCACCAACTGGGTGCGGATCTGGCGCTGCATGGCGTCCAGATGGTCACCGGGTTCCACGGCTATACCCCCATCGGGGGGAATCGCAAACGTACCCTCCAATTGTTCGGTATAGTCCTGTTCCAGCACGGTGCGCGCGGCCTGCGTGGCCGCCAACAGGCGATTCCGGGCGTCTCTGTCCATCGGTCAGCATCCCCTCTATTGCACCAGCACTTTCTTGCCTGCCCCGATCCACTTCAAACATTGGTCGCGGAAGTCGGCCAGGGACTGTTCCAACTGTTCCTCGGTTTCCACGCCGCCAGTGAAGAAGTCCGCGGCGGCGACGCGCACCAGTCGATTGCCTTCGATCAGCCGCCACAACTCCTCAATGACAGCGTTCAGACGGCTTGAGCAGGCATCCCGATCGGCCCGCAACAGGGGAATGGTCTTGTGCTGCGCGGTCTCTCCATCAACGCAGCGGACCAGCGGCGCCGCCAACCGTTGTTGCGCCTCCGCCGGCAACGTCGCCCACTCTGGAAGAGTCTGCAATTGCGCCAGCGCATCGGTATAGGCCGACACGCAAGCCTGAACCGCCGCCGCATGACGCTGCTGATAGTCCTGCTCCACGGCGCGGGCGTGCTGATCAATCGCCGGCAACTCACGGAAAAAGGTCTCCCGCGCCAGTAATTCAGTCAACTGTGCGGCATGATCTCGCACCGCAGCATCAAGATCCGGCTCCTGATCCAGCAATGGCCAGTACTCGTCCAGCGCGGTACGGGCACGGTCCAGATCGTAAAGGCGTGGTTCAATCAGGGCCTGGTTCAGATCCACACTGCGCTGGAGGGCATCTTTCAGTTCCTGGTGAGCGCTATTGAAGGTCAGAATCGCGTTTTCTTCCGAACCGCTGCGGATAGCCTTGATCTGATCCAGCGCTTCGCGCAACACCTCAGCGCCCGGTAGCCGGCACTGCGTCAACAACGTATAAAGGCTTTGCAACTCCTCAGCGCGCGGCTCCAGTTCAGCGCGGATCGCCGCCGCAACTTCCGCCTGGGTCAGATCAGCGATCTCCCGCCCAAACAGCGTGCGGAACGCCTCGGCGGCGTCGATCAAATGGGTAAACTCCAGGCTGACCTGGCGCCGGAACGTCGCCTGTCTGAACAGATTGTTATTGCCGAAGGTATTACGGGCGTCCAGCGACACGGCGGCGTCGATCACCCGGCCTTTGCCGGTGGCTTCGAGTTGGCCAGCCCGCAGCAGGGCGATGACCAGCAGGCGCACCATGTCAAACTCCCAGCCGAAGGGTTCGCGGGCGAACTGCTCGGCCAGCCAGGCACCGCTGGCGACTTCGCCGTAACTGGTGCGGTTGGCGATGTGGTTGAGCACTTCGGCCAGGGGATTTTGCTCGACGTTGAACACCACCTGCTGGCCCTGCTCGCGCACTAATTGCAGGTCCGTAAACACGGAACTCAGGCCGCGCAAATTATCGCTGGTCATCAGCGCGTCCAGGTCCTTGGCGGCGACGCGAGCGGCGGCTTCGTCAAAGCGGTGGAACACCAGCGGCAAGGCCTGGGCCAGTACTTTATTGACGACGGCGGTCACGTCCTGGTCGGTTTCATCCGGGCTGCGATCATTGCCCCGGAAAAACAGCGCGCCTTTCAGCAACGCCCGTTTCAGATGGCGTTGCAATTCGTCCTGGTGGCGTTCCCGCCGCTGTTGTTCCTCGCTGATCAGCGCGGATTCTTCGCGGGTTTTGGCCAGGCGCTCCTTACGGGCAATCTGCTCGGTCGACCGGAACAGCTCCACGGTCGCCTGATCCACCGCTTTATCCAGCGCGGCCACCCAGAACAGCGCCTGGGTCTCGGCGCGACTGCGCTGCTGGGCGTCGGCCACGCTCTGCGGGTAGTCCGGGCCAGGTTCGGTCAGTAACAGATGGACGGGTAAATCAGCCGCGATCACCAGCTGCCCTTGGATGTTCAGCCCGGCTTTGAATAATTTGACCCCGCGCAGGTTATGCGCCGGCTGTTTCCAAACCGCCTTGATGGCGTCGAGATGCAAGCGATGCGCGTCCGCCGGTTTCGGTTGCAGGCTGTTGCGCTGGCGCTCCCAATCATCTTCGGCGGGCGTGGGAATCCGGTATCCCTGCTTGCCGTGGCGAATCAAACCGGCGGTTTCCAGTTCCGCCAGCGTCGCCTTGACCTCGGGCAGGCGCGAGTCGGCATTGACCGCCGGATGCAGCGTAGCGGCCAGATTCTCGGCGGTGCTGTGCAGACTGGCGACCAGTTGCAACAGGCAAATCGCCTTGGCCACGGCCGGCGCCAGAGGATGGGCGATCTTCTGCGTGATCTCCGCGATCTTGCTGCGCACTTCGCTGGCGACGTTATTGGCGACCAGGTCGTAAATTTGATCGACCCGCGCCAGACAGCCGACGGGCTGCTGTTGCAGGTTGATTTCGGGATGAATCAACAGTTGCTGCGCCAGTTTGATGATGGTGCGGTTGGCGCCGC
>JAGRHM010000353.1 GCA_020445005.1 Candidatus Competibacteraceae bacterium
GAAAGCCCGGATGGTCACCCTGAAATTCGCGCAACAACTCCAGCAACAAGTCCCGTTTGCTCGGATAGGCCGCCTTCGGTTCCGGCTTGGGCGGGCGTTCGGACTTCTTCACGCCTTGTTTCTTAAGCGCGTCGTCGGCCTTCTTCCACGCGGCGACCGCCGGGTCGGGTGGGTAGAACCGAAACCCGACCGGTAGGCTCACTTTGGCCGTGACCAGGAACAGCAACACCACCGTCTGACCGTGGAACCCGCCCCCGGTTTTCTTATCGAAAATTTTGGAGGGGCCGAAATACGCTTCGTGACCTTTGCGCGTTGCTGATCGCTATCGTCCCCGACCAACTCCCCTTCCGTGATATCATACTTATTAAAAATCAATACGATGCTGATATGGAGCGGCCACGGCCAAAGTAGTTTGCTATGCCGGAACATCCACGACAACGCTGCCGGGGAGTAACCGCCCAAGCCCACGCGCGCAAACGCCGCCCAACCCACTTGATTGGCAAGCAGGATCCCCATCAGGCAAAAGCTTAACCCGTAGCGCTGGACGGTCAACCGCTTGCGGTGCGGCGCACATTGCCGAATCCCACGGTCTAATTCCTCAACAAATTCCGTGATAAACGACAGCGGTTGGGTGAAAATCATCCGGCTTCTCCTGAGCAGGCCGTCACCTTGAGAAGCTCAACTTCATCCAGGGAGGTTTGTCAAGGTTTGTGAGCAGAAAAAATCCTTGATAGTCGAGTAATAGAGTTGTGCATAACGATCCCTGGCGCGCGCAAGCTGATTTTGCGCATGACGCAAGCCTTCGTTCTGGAGTTCCAGTTCGATTTGATACACCGATAGATCATGCACCAGACGCCCGATCTCAGCTGGCGACAAGTCGAGGCTTGCTGCATCAGATTGATTGAGCAACGCTTCCGCACGTGCGCGTAACGACTGTTGACGCTTATTCATCTGACGCTCGCCAGAATGACTCCCGGTTTATAGTGCAATTGGCGCCTGCATTGGGGAACCGGAATTTGCAGTGTCCATCATGTCTGCGATTTTGGTCGAATCCGGCTTCAATATCACCCCACGTTCGGTGACTAATACGTCCACGAGTTCCGCGGGCGTCACGTCGAACGAGGGATTCCAGACCTCTGCCCCCGTGGCGGCTACCGGATAGCCGTTAAAATTGAGTAGTTCGTCAGCCGCACGCTGTTCGATGGGAATGGCCGCGCCTTCAGGAGTCGCCAGATCCACGGTCGACGTAGGGGCGACCACCATGAATTTGACGCCGTGATGACGAGCCGTCACCGCCAGGCTGTAGGTGCCGATTTTATTGGCGACATCGCCATTAGCGGCAATGCGGTCAGCGCCGACGATGACCCAACGGACTTCGCCCTGTCTCATCAGCGCCGCCGCTGCACCATCCGCCAACAGCGTGACGGGAATTCGATCCTGCGTTAGTTCCCAGGCGGTCAGCCGCGCGCCCTGCAACCACGGGCGCGTCTCGTCGGCATAAACCCGCTCAATCATCCCGGTCGCGTAGCCCGCGCGAATGACTCCTAGCGCCGTGCCATAGCCGCCAGTAGCTAGCGAGCCGGTATTGCAATGGGTCAGCACGGCGCACCGTTCGCCCAGCAAACTCGCACCCAGCACGCCCATACGCTGGTTAGCGGCAATATCCTCCTCATGAATCGCGCGCGCTTCGCCTAGTAACCGTTCTAGGGGATCGTCGGCTATTTCAGCGATAACCCTTTTCATGCGCCGTAGCGCCCAGAACAGATTGACAGCAGTTGGTCGGGATGCGGCAAGCCGGTCCAGATCCTCTTGCAGTACAATTTGCCAGCGATCCCTTTTCCCGGTATAACCAGCGCGGACTGCCAGCACCACGCCATAAGCTGCGGCAATGCCAATCGCCGGCGCGCCGCGCACCACCATGCAGCGAATCGCCTCGGCAACCTCGGCAGCGGTCGTCAGCCGCCGGTAGCAGGTTTCCTTAGGCAGTAACCGCTGGTCGAGCAGTTCCAAAGCATCATCACGCCAAACGAGGGCGCGGACGTGATCATGATCGTGCGACATCATTGCGCCTCAACAGTCTTGATTAAAGTCCTATTCGGGATCAATTCGACGGACCTAAATACGTTGCAAATAAACAACATCTGAAATTTAGTAGGTGAGTAATGAAAAAATCCTTGCCAAAATACCAGGATAACGCGCAGAATAGCACCATTTATTCTCAGAACAACATTTTTTGCAATTCTGACACAATGTTGTATCATTACACTTCAAGACCGGCCGGCAAGCCATTCGCAATGGTGACCGCTCGGGTATACGGGTTGGGTGGATGATCGCGGTTAAGCCGACCCGGTCCCCGCGACCTAAAATTCTTGATGTGCCGTGTACTGAATTTTCAGCGCCTATTGGGAGAGTATACCGATGAANNGTAAACCTGCATAAGCTCAGCCTCGGTTTGGCTGCTTCGATGATGCTGTTCGCCGCCTTGCCGGCGCACGCGATTAACAAGTATGGCTGCATCTATGCCGTCGATCCTTACGATAAGATCGTCAAAGATCCCTATGGCAATTGCATCCGCACTCCCTTCTGGACCCCTGAGAAAAATGTGCCGGAATGTGGTGCAGTCGCCGTGGTCGAGCCGCCTCCGGCTGCTCCGGTGGTCGAAACCCTGACCCTGGGCGCCGACGCCTATTTTGACTTTGACAAAGCGTCGTTGAAGCCCGCTGGCCGTGCCAAGCTCGATCGCCTCTCAAGCGACCTGCGCCGAGTCGCTTCAGTCTCCTCGATCCTGATCGTCGGCCACACCGACAGCAAGGGTAG
>JAGRHM010000354.1 GCA_020445005.1 Candidatus Competibacteraceae bacterium
GGCGTCTTCGTCGGCGTCATGTACGGCGAATACCAGTTGTTCGCCGCCGAAGCGCGCCGCGCCGGTCGCTTTCTCCCGGCGTATGCCCCCTACTGGTCCATTCCCAATCGCTTGTCCTACATCATGAACTGGCGCGGCCCCAGTCTAGCGGTCGACACCGCTTGTTCCTCCTCGCTCAGCGCGATTCACCTGGCCTGTGAAAGCCTGCGGCGCGGCGAATGTCAAGCGGCCCTGGCCGGCGGCGTCAATCTCAACCTGCACCCCGGCAAATATCTGGGCCTAAGTCATGGCCGCTTTGCCTCCAGCGACGGCCGTTGCCGGAGCTTCGGCGCGGATGGCGACGGCTACGTACCCGGCGAAGGCGTCGGCGCACTGGTGCTGAAACCCCTGTCCCAGGCTGAAGCAGATGGCGATTTCATTCACGGCGTCATCCGGGCCGCCGCCATCAATCACGGCGGCAAGACCCATCGCTACACCGTGCCCAATCCCGCCGCGCAAGGGGAAGTGATTGCCGCTGCTCTCCAGCAGGCGAACCTGGAGCCGGCCTCGATCAGTTATCTGGAAGCCCACGGCACCGGCACCGCGCTGGGCGATCCGGTGGAAATCGCTGGGCTGGCGCGGACATTCAGCGCATCATCGGGAGGATCGTGCGCGCTCGGTTCCGTCAAGAGCAACATTGGTCATCTGGAAGCCGCAGCCGGCGTGGCGGGAGTAACCAAAGTCCTGCTGCAAATGCGTCACCAGCAACTCGCGCCCAGTCTACATGCCGATCCGCCGAATCCCAATCTCGACTTCACCGCAACGCCCTTTATCCTCCAGCGTTCGCTGACCGAATGGCGATCGTCCCAACGACCGGATGGCGGCGCATATCCGCGCCTTGCCGGGGTCAGCGCCTTTGGCGCGGGCGGGGCCAATGCGCATGTCATTATCGAGGAATACCACGCCCCGATTCGATTGGAACCTGCCCACGGACCGCTGGCGTTCCTGCTGTCGGCGCGGGATGGCGCGCGATTACAGGAACAGGCGGAACGGCTGCGGGCGGCCATAGCGGCCATGCCGAACCCACCGTTGGCGGACATCGCTTACACCCTGCAAACCGGGCGCGAACCGTTGTCATGGCGACTCGCGGTGGTCGCTGACGATGCTTCGACCCTGTTGCGCGGCCTGGAGGCCTTCCTGGCGGGACAGCCGGCGGCTGGTATCCATACGGGCCGGGTCAACGAAGCGGACGCCCCTCCGCCCAACTCACTTTCTTCCAGCGAGCCAGCGCTGCTGGCGCAATCCTGGGTAGCCGGCACATCCGTGGACTGGTCCGGCTATTGGCGCAATGGTCGCCGCGTCCCGTTACCCGGCTATCCTTTTGCCCGCATTCGGTACGGGCTGCCGGAAGGAATGCCGATAGCTAATCACCCTGCCCTGCTCCAGCAACCCTCTTCGCCTCCAGCGTCGCCCCCACCTGCAAGCGAGGAGAGCAACATCCTGTGGAGTCAATCCTGGCACGGTGACGAGCCGTGGCTACGCGATCATCGCTTGCACGGCCAGGCGCTGTTGCCCGCTGCCGGCTACCTGTCCCTGGCTGCCGAGGTCTTGGCGAAAGCCGGAGGCGCATTCTGCGACCTCGTCTGGCCTCGTCCTTTCCAGGTTATGGACGCCCCGGCTACACTGGCTCTGCGCCGATCCTCCGACTCGCCCGGCTTTGCCTTCATCGATCCCGAGAACCCGGATGCGCCGCCGTACTGTCGCGGTCTGCTAGCGGACGCCATTACTGAAACGCCGCCGCTGATCCCGCTGAACGAATGGCGTCAACATTGTCCCCGTGAACTGACGGGCGAACAGGTCTACGCCCGCTTCACGCAGCGCGGCTTACAATATGGCCCCACCTTCCAACGTATTGAACGTCTGTGGATTGGTCAGGACGAGGCCCTGGCCCAGTTGGCCCCGCCTCCCGTGGGAAATGAAGCCCATACTTTCCTGTCCGCCGAGTTACTGGACGCCGCCTGGCAAGCCCTGATTGGACTGCACTGGGATCGTGGCGAAGTCGGTGCACCTTTCAGCGCCGAACGGGTCACGCTTTACGCGCCGACGACCGGCGCCGGTTACGCCCTGGTGCGCCGCGAAAGCGCGCAATGCTTCAACGTGATCCTGACGGATGCGGATGGTCGAGTGTTGGTCCAGGTCGCTGGTTTAAGTTTGCGGCCACGCGCAGCCGCAGAACCTGCGCTGAGCTTCCTGCGTCCTGGCTGGCGGCGGGAACCGTGGCCGGTAAACCAAGCTGGGAACGGCGCGCTGTTATTGCTCTATCCGCCGCAGGCCGCATCTTTGGCCGCAACTGTGCGTTACGCCAGCACGCCGCGCCCAGTTTGGGAGGCGATCTGGGGTGAAAGCGACCGGTCACTGTCGAACCAGTGCTGGCAAATCAATCCCCAGCGCCGCAGCGGGTTTGCCGCTCTGCTGGCGACTCTTGGCCAAGTCAGCGAAATCCTGTTCCTGAGCAGCGCATTGCCGCCACTGGCGTCGAATGATGATGGAGCGCGCCTGGCGGCGGCGGAAACCGCCGGCGTGATGGCGCTCCTCCACTTCAGCCAAGCCTGGCTGGAGCAAAACGCCAGCCAGACCGCGTTACTCAAAGTCGTGACCCAAGGTGCGCAAGTCGTCGCCGGCGATACAGCCAGCCAACCCTGGTCAGCCGCCGTGATCGGTCTGGCTAAGGTCATGGGCCGGGAATTGCCCCGGCTGACCGTGCAGTGTATTGATCTACCGATCGATCTTGATTCCGGCGATGCCCAATGGGCTTCCCGCCTGCTGGCCGAACGGGATAGCGGCGAATGGGCTTGGCGCAACGACTGGCGTTACCGGCGCGAACTGGTTCCCGTGAACCTGCCCACGTCAAGCCCGCCCCCGTTCCGCCAACACGGCGTCTATCTGATCGCTGGCGGTGCAGGCGGACTGGGCATGGCCCTGGCGCGCTGGCTGGCCCGCCATTATCAGGCGCGGGTGGCCTTGCTCGGTCGCAGCGCCGCTCAGGACCAGGAGCCGTTACTGGCGGAAATCGCCGCGCTGGGCGGTGAAGCCTTGTACTGTCAAGCCGATTTAACATCGTCGGCTGACCTGCGGGTTGCCGTCAATCAGGTCAAAACCCGCTGGGGAGCGCTGCATGGCGTAGTCCATTCAGCGCTGGTGCTGGCCGACCGTAGCCTCTTACGATTGGATGAAGCCAGCTTCCGCGCCGCACTCGATCCCAAGGCTCAGGGCAGCGTGGCGCTCGCTCAAGCATTAACCGGTGAATCGCTCGATTTTCTAGCCTTTTTCTCTTCGGCCAATGCGCTGTATGGCAATCCCGGTCAGGCCAACTATGTCGCGGGTTGCGTGTTCAAGGACGCCTTCGCCCACTACCTGGCGCAACAGGGCTGGCCCGTGCGCATCATCAACTGGGGCTACTGGGGCGACATCGGCAGCGTAGCCAATCCCGAAACCCGCCAGCGTCTGGCGCAACAGGGCATTGCCTCGATCAGCGAAACGGAAGGCATGACAGCCTTTGCCCAGGCCCTAGCCGCGCCGCTAACTCAAGTCGCAGTCATCAAGGCCAATCCCGCCGCGCTGACGGCGATGGCGGTCGCTTCGGATCAGCGGCTCTACCTGGCCCCTGCTCAGCTTGACATGCTGCCGGCAGCGCTGACCCAGGCGGCGGCGCGCGCCGAAGCGCCGGCAGACGCGCAGGCAGTGTTCGCCGATTTCCAGGCGCTGGAGGAATATGCCCGGCGCTACGTGTGGGGGGTATTGGGGGAGATGGGTCTGCATGCCGGGGTAGCGCTGACCGTTGCGGAATGGCAGGCCCGTCTGGGCATCGACGACCGTTATCAACGTCTGTTAGCCGCGCTGCTGGCGCTGCTGACGCGGGAAAATTGCTTGCAGGTCGACGCTCAGAATCGATTCATGATCCTGGAGGGTGAACCACCCGACCGCACGACTCTGGCGGAAGAAGCACGGCGCTTGCAGAAACGCAGTCCGCTATTGGAGCCTTATTTCAATCTGCTACACGCCGCTTTCGCCGGCTATCCAGCCGTGCTGCGCGGTCAGCAGGAACCTATCGCCGTTCTGTTCCCGCAAGGATCGTTGCGCCTAGTGGAAGGCATTTACGCCGGCAACGCCGCCACTGATTTCTACAACCGTCTGCTGGTTGACAGCGTCCGCGCAGCTATTGCCTCAGTTCTCGACCGACAACCATCCACACGCATCCGGATATTGGAAATCGGCGGCGGCACTGGCGGCACAACCCGCTTCGTGCTGGAGGCTCTAGCCGACCTAGCCAGTCAGGTCGAATATTTATTCACCGACCTATCGCCGGGTTTCCTGCGCAACGCCGAACAGCGTTTCCGCGGGAACTTCTCTTTCCTGCACACCCGGACGCTTGATATCGAGCGCGATCCGAAAACACAAGGTTTCGCGCTCGGCGCTTTCGACATCGTCATCGCGGCCAACGTCCTCCATGCCACTCGCGACTTGCCGGAGACCTTGCGTCACTGCAAGTGCCTGCTGAAAACGCAAGGTCTGCTGCTGCTCAATGAAATCAGCCGACCCCAGGATTTCGCCACGCTGACCTTTGGGTTAACCCCCGGCTGGTGGCGCTATGCCGACGAAGATAATCGCCTGCCGCATGGCCCGGCGGCGCACCCCCGGCAATGGTTGGGACTGCTACATGAAGCCGGCTTCCCTAGCGCCGCTGCTTTCCCTGAGCCAGAGCAAAGCGCGGCGGCCGCTTTCCAGTGCGTGCTGATCGCCGCCAGCGATGGCTGGCTGGAGGACGTGCGTGGCGAAGCGCATGGCGAGAATCAGGCAGAAACCGTTGCGCATAGCCAATCTCCCCCCTCTAGCTCCTCCCCGCTAGCGGACCAGAAACCTGCCCAGGTCGCCGGTCAGGAACCGGAAATAACCGCCGCCGTGGAATACTGGCTGGCCGGCATCATCGCCGATGTCCTCAAGCTGGAGCCGGGCATCCTGGAACCCCGCGAGCCGTTTGAGCGTTACGGTCTGGAATCGCTAGCCGTACTGGAAATCATCGCCCGGCTGGAAACCTCTCTCGGCGCGCTGCCTAAGACGCTGCTGTTTGAATACGTCACCCTGCGGCAATTGGCTGCGCATCTGCTGGAGCATCATGCGGAACGTCTGAAAGTGGTATTAGCGCCTTTCGCTGCCGTGACAACCATTGAGGAAAGCCAACCATACTCAACCGATCCTGCCCTGGTCACGGAGATAGAAACGCACGATGCCGCGCCAGATCTCACGGTCGACGTCCGGCCCTTAACCCTCAGTCCCCAGCCCCCGGAAACCCACTTGCCCATCGCCATCGTTGGTCTGAGCGGTCGCTATCCTGGTGCGGATCACCTGGAGCAATTCTGGGATAACCTGCGCGCTGGCCGCAGCGCGATCACCTCCATTCCCCCGGAACGCTGGGACGCCACCCGCTATTGCGATGCTGAACGCCGCGATCCCGGCAAGAGTTACACCTCCTACGGCGGCTTCCTGCGCGATATCGATTGCTTCGATGCGGCGCTGTTCCATCTCAGTCCCCGCGAAGCCCGCGCCATGGACCCCCAGGAGCGCCTGTTCCTGGAAACCGCCTGGGCGACGCTGGAAGACGCCGGCTACACCCCGACCCGCCTGGCGCAGCATAGCCAGACCTCCGATGGCAACGATGTCGGCGTCTTCGTCGGCGTCATGTACGGTCCTTACCAATGGCTGGCGCTGGACGCCTGGGCGCGCGGCCAGATCAGCGACGCGCATTCCGCCTACTGGTCCATCGCCAACCGCACCTCTTACCTGTTCGACTTCCACGGCCCTAGTCTGGCGGTGGACACCGCCTGTTCCTCCTCGCTGACCGCCGTTCATCTCGCGTGTGAAAGTATCCGGCGCGGCGAATGCCGGGCCGCGCTGGCCGGCGGCGTTAACCTCGTTTTGCATCCCCTGCATCACATCGCCCTGAGCCGAATGCAAATGCTGTCCCCTGGCCCGGAATGCCGGGCCTTCGGCACAAACGCCGATGGCTTTGTCAGCGGTGAAGGCGTGGGTGCAGTGCTGCTGCGACCTTTAAGCGACGCCCTGCGCGATGGTGACCGGATTCACGCCGTGATTCGCGGCAGCGCGATCAACGCCGGCGGCCGCACCAACGGTTACACCGTACCTAATCCCCAGGCGCAAGCCGGAGTGATCGCCGCAGCTCTGCGACGGGCCGGCGTCGATCCCCGCACGATCAGTTATCTGGAAGCGCATGGCACCGGCACTAAACTGGGCGATCCAGTAGAAATCCAGGGGCTGCGCCAAGCTTTTGAGCGCTCTACCGGCGAACGTGGCTTTTGCGCGCTCGGTTCGGTGAAAAGCAATATCGGTCATTTGGAAGCGGCGGCGGGCATCGCCGCTCTGACCAAGGTCGTGCTACAGCTCCGTCATGGTCAACTTGCGCCCACTCTCTATGCTGATCCGCCTAATCCGTTCATCCCTCTGGCGGAATCACCCTTCCAATTGCAGACCGACGGTGGCGCATGGCAACCGGCGCCGGACGCGCCGCGCCGGGCCGGCATCAGTTCCTTTGGGGCGGGCGGCGCAAACGTCCATCTGATCGTCGAGGAAGCGCCGCCCTTGCCCACCAGCATGTCCACCCGGTCGACCGCTCCCCAACTGATCGTGCTATCCGCACAACAACCCGAGCAACTGACCGAGCAGGCCGCCCGGTTGCGTAACCATCTGCGCAGCCTGGATGTCTTGCCGCCGCTGGACGGCATCGCCTGGACCCTCCAGGCAGGGCGGCAAGCTCTGCCAGAGCGCTGGGCGACCGTGGTCGGCGATACGCCGCAACTGCTGGCGGCGCTGGATGCCTTGCTCAATGACGCGCCTGCGCCAACTCCCGCCTGGCGACAACGCATTCAGCGGGACGCCCCGGCGGATTGCGCCAGCACCCCCCTCGATCTGCCGACCCTGGCCCAACACTGGGTGACCGGCGGCGAAGTGGACTGGGATCGTTTTCATCCCGATCCCAAGCCGCAAACGATCACCCTGCCCCATTACCCCTTTGCCCGCAAACGGTACTGGCTGACCGATCCGGGATTTGCCGAAACGGTTGCGCAGTCTGCAACGTCTGAGGCTGCGCATCCCCTCCTCGCGCCGGAACGGCAGAATACGTCTTTGGAGACGAGCGCCGACCCGGTTGCCGACTACTACGACGCCACCGCCCGCGCCGACTGTGATGCGCCTGCCGAGCAATTCCTATCGCTGGCGCCGTTGTCTCAACCGCTGCCGGATTTCTCCTGGACGCGCGCCTTTTTCGCCCCGGACCGCTACCCCGAACAACGGCGATTACTCCGTCAGCAGCAGGAAGAATTGCGGCAAGTGCTGTTGCGCAATGTCGATTTCAGCCGGATCGCCACCGTATTCGACTTTGGATGTGGCGTCGGCGCTGATCTGCTGCGCCTGGCTCAGCGTCACCCCCATCTGCATGGCGCGGGCTACACCCTGTCCGCCCGGCAATGCCAGTTAGCCAATGAACGAATAGCCGCTGCGGGTTGCCACGACCGACTGCGGGTTTATCACCGCGACAGCGCAGTCGACCCATTCCCCGGCGCGTTTGATCTCATCCTCGGCATCGAAGTCGCCCATCACATTGCCGACAAGGCGGCGCTGTTCGCCAACCTGGCCCGCCATCTCAACCCGGACGGACAACTCGCGCTGGCCGATTGCGTAGCCCAAACGACGGCCATCCCGCTGGCGGATACGGGTTCTTTTACTCTCAATCAGACGGATTACAGCGCATTATTAAGCCAGCATGGCTTGCGCATCGCCGATTGCGTAGACCTCAGCCGCGAAATCGCCAACGGTCTGCACGACGCGGATTTCGAGCAAACCCTTGCCGTGCTGCGCGCCGACCCCGCTCACGCTCAACAACTGGATCGGGTGATCCACACCCACCGTTCCTGGGACAACTTCGGCAAGGCGCTGGATTTAGGCTTGATTCGCTACCTGCTGCTGACTCTCGTCAAGGACGCTGCCACTCCACCCGCCCTGCTGGAGGCCAATCGCGCCATGCTGGAACACGCTACGCCCTACGCGCAGGTCGCGCCTGCCGCGCCGTCGCCCGCGCCGGTCGACGCCACGGCGACCATCGCTCGCCTTCTGCAGCAACATCTGGCAACGGTGCTGCAATTCGAAATTGGTGAGATCGACCCGGACGCCCGCTTCGCCGAACTGGGCATGGACTCGTTGACCGGCCTGCGCTTTCTGGACGCGGTCAATCAGGCGCTGGGTTTGCACCTGGGCGCGGAAGTCACCTACAACCATTCCAGCATCAACGACCTGGCCCGGTTTATCGCGCCGCTCGCTCCGTCCCCCGCTCTCCCCATTCTCGACCCTGCGCCGCCGGCTTTGGAGCACGCCCCACCTCCTGTTTCCCAAGCGATCAAATCGCCCCGGCCCTCAGCGCCTTTGTCCCCGACCCCGCGCTACTCGCCGGTGGCGGTCATCGGCGTAGCCGTGCGCTTCGCTGGCGCGGCCAACGCCCGTCAATTCTGGCGCAATCTGGCCAACGGCGTGGATGCCGTTAGCGAGATTCCCCCGCACCGCTGGCCGGTGGATCGCTACTACGATCCTGATGCCCAGCGACCGGACGCGAGTTACGGCAAATGGGGCGCGTTCCTCGACGGCTACGACCGCTTCGATCCGCTGTTCTTCAACCTTTCGCCGCGCGAAGCCGAGTACATGGACCCGCAGCAGCGGTTATTCCTGGAAGAATGCTGGAAAGCGCTGGAAGACGCCGGCTATGCCGAATCCACCCTAAACGGGTTGCGTTGCGGGGTGTATGCCGGCGTGCTGGGCGGCAATGAATACGCTGACCTGTTGCAACGTCATGGCCACCCGCCCGACGCCTATCAAATGCTCGGCAACTCCGCCTCGATTCTGGCGGCGCGCATCGCCTATACCTTGAATCTCAAAGGCCCCAGTCTCAGCCTGGACACAGCCTGCTCTTCCGGTCTGGTAGCGGTCGATCTGGCTTGCAAAGCCCTGCAGCGCGGCGACATCGATATGGCGCTAGCCGGCGGGGTCAGTCTGTATCTCAGCGAACGACCCTTCATTCTCATGAGCCGCGCGGGAATGCTGTCGCCGACTGGACGTTGCCGCACCTTCGATCAGGCCGCTGATGGCATCGTCCCCGGCGAAGGCGTAGGCGTCGTGGCGCTCAAGCCGCTCGACCAGGCGCTGGCCGACCGTGATTACATTTATGGCGTGATCACCGCGTCTGGAACCAATCAGGACGGACGCACCAACGGCATCACCGCGCCCAGCGGCGACGCTCAGGCGGCGCTGATTCTCGATCTTTACCGGCAGGCCGGCATCGACCCGGCCACGGTAGGCTATATCGAAGCGCATGGCACCGGCACCCGTTTGGGCGATCCTATCGAAGTCACCGCCCTGAACCGGGCCTTCGCTGGGCATCATATTCCGAGTCAATCCCGCGTCCTGGGTTCGGTCAAAACCAACATCGGCCACACCGGCGCGGCCGCCGGAATCGCCGGGCTGGTCAAGGCGCTGCTCAGTCTGCAACACGGTCAGCTCCCGCCTTCGCTGCATTTCCGCCAACCCAATCCACACTTGCGCCTGGAAGAGACGCCGTTTTATGTCAACGACCGGCTCATCAAGTGGCCTGCGCCGCGCCGGGCTGCGTTAAGCGCCTTTGGATTCAGCGGCGCGAACGCTCATGCGGTCATCGACCCCGCCCCAGCGCTACCCGCCGTGACACAACGGCAAGGCTCCTGGTTGTTCACGGTCTCCGCTAAAACCGCCGCCGCACTCGATCAGCGTCTGCTGGAACTGGCGGATTATCTGGAAACGAACGGCGCGGCGCTCGCTCCCGGCGATGTCAGTTTTACGCTCAACGTCGGGCGGGCGCATTTTGCGTGGCGACAGGCGTTTGTGGCCTCTGCCCTGCCCGAACTGGCAGGTCTGTTGCGCCAAGCTGTGGGACAGGTTTCCAGTCCGTCACATCCCTCAAATGGTCTGGAGAACGAAGCCAATGCTCCAGTCCGGCTGGATGCTGATCTCGCTATGCTGCCGGCGTATGCCGACCGTTATCGGCAAGGCGCGGCGCTAGACTGGGACCGGCTTTACGTGGGCGAAACCGTTGGCCGGGTCTCATTACCAACCTACCCGTTTGCGCGTGAACGGTACTGGTGCGATCCGCAACTGTCCGTAACTTCCCCGACGGTCGCCATTGCCGCCACACCGCCGACCAAAACTGAGGAACCGCCGGTTTGGCTGTTCCAGCGCATTTGGCAAGACGCGGAGCGGATCGCCAACACCCCGCTGCCGGATACCCTGTTACTGCTCAGCGAGGATGACGCCTTGATCGCCGCCGCGCGCCAGCAGGCGAAAACGGTGATTCAGGTCGTACCTGGCGCAACCTACGGCTGGCGCGGCGCCCAATGTCTCATTCTCCCGCCCGCTCAGACCGCTGATTACCAACAGATGCTGGTCGATTTGCAGCAACGCGGCTGCACGCCCGGGCTCATCCTGCATGGCTGGGCGCTGACGCCTGCCGACGGCCAGCCGTTGACGCTGGACGCGGCGCTCGCGATCGGCCTGGAATCCGTGATGGCCCTGGCGAGCGCCCTCGCCCGGACACAGACTGCAACGCCAATCCTGTTCTGTCACGAAGACACCGCGACCCTAACCAACGCCGCCCATAGCGCTGTTGCCGGACTGGCGCGCGCGCTGACCGACAGCCGCATCATCTTACGTGATATCGCGGTAAATCCTGCCGAACAATCACCGGAACGCTTGTTGCGTCTGGCTTGCATCGAATGGACTCAACCCAACCCCGGGGTAGTGCGCTACCAGAATGGCCAGCGTCAACAGGAAACCGTAGCGGTCTTGAACGCTTCCGCAACGGAACCCTCATTCGTTCTGTCCCCTGGCGCAACCGTACTTATTACCGGCGGTCTGGGCGGCGTCGGTTTCGCCCTGGCCCGGAATCTGGCGCATCAGCAACCGGTGCGCCTGGCGCTGTTAGGCCGTTCGCCACTGGATGAGGATAAGCGCCAGCGGCTCCAGGAACTGACCGCGCTGGGCGCTGAGGCGCGCTACTTCATGGCTGATGTCAGCCAGACTGACGCATTGCGCGCGGCGCTGGCCGAGGTTTATACGCATTTCGGCCCACTCAGCGGCATCATTCACGCCGCCGGCATCCTCGATCCCCGCCCCCTGGCCGACCGCAGTGAAAACGCCTGGCGAGCAGTGCTTACACCCAAGCTCTACGGAACCGCACTGCTGGATGAGCTGACCCGTGAGCAGCCCCTGCAATGGTTCCTGCTCTGTTCCTCGCTGGCGGCGACCGTCGGCGACTTCGGTTTCGGCGACTACGCCGCCGCCAACCGCTTTGTTGGCGCGTTTGCCGCGCTCCGCGAAGGCTGGCGACAACAGGGCCAGCGACAAGGGATAACCGTAGCCGTGGAATGGCCGCTGTGGGCCAGCGGCGGCATGCGCTTTATCGAACAGGGTCAGGCGTTGTTCCAGCAAATTTCCGGGATGGCTCCCCTCACCCCCAATCAGGGTGGTCAGGTTATGCACTGGGCGCTGGGCAGCGGGAAATCAGCAGTACTCGCTGCCGCGGGAGAGCGGGATCGCTTGCTGGGTTATCTGGCGTCCGGCGCTGGCGATCCGGGATCAAATAACGAGGCGTTAAACCCGGAAAACCCGGAGTCGCGAACTTCAAACCTCGAACCTGTTACCCAACTGCGCCAGGATTTGCGTCAATGGCTGGCGGCGGTCACCCGATTGCCGGTCGAACGCCTAGAGGATCATGCCAGTTTCAGCGAATACGGTTTCGATTCGATTCTGCTCAAAGAAAGCGCGACGGCCATTAGCCAACGGCTAGGAATCGATTTGCGTCCCACCGTGTTTTACGCCCACGGCACCGTGGCCGAACTCAGTCAATATCTGCTAAATGAACATCCCGGGCTGGTGCAGCGCTATAGCCAATCCAGTCACCCCTCCCCGATGTCGAACGACCTTGCCACTCAAATCACCCCGGCGCTGACGCGCCACCCCTCCTTCGCCAAGAAGGGGAAAATGCAAGACGCCCTGCACTCCTTGGAGCCGATTGCCGTAGTCGGCATGAGCGGCCGCTTTCCCCAATCGCGCGACCTCGCCGAATACTGGCGTCATCTGGCCGTCGGCGACGACCTCATCAGCCCGCCGCCGGCGGATCGTCTGGCCAGCGGCGCATCGCTCGCTGGCTTTATCCCCGACCCGGAACGCTTTGACGCGGCTTTCTTCCAGATTTCCCCGCACGAAGCCGAATTGATGGACCCGCAGCAACGCCTGTTCCTGGAGGAGTGCTGGCGCGCGCTGGAAGACGCCGGTTATCGACCCTCCGCCCTGGCGGGTCGCCGGTGCGGCGTCTTTGTCGGCGTACAGTCCAACGATTATCTGGAGCTATTGCGCGAACTCGCTGAACCACAAATCGTATCCGGCACAACCCATGCCCTGCTGGCCAACCGGGTGTCCTACCTGTTTGACTGGCAAGGTCCCAGCGAAGCCCTGGATACCGCCTGCTCCAGTTCCCTGGTCGCCGTGCATCGCGCCATGCAAGCCCTGCGCGCTGGTGAATGCGAGCTGGCGCTGGCCGGCGGCGTCAATCTCCTCCTGGCGGAACGCAGCTCAGCGCTGGTTGAAGCGATGGGCGTCCTGTCGCCCACCGGGCGCTGTCAGACCTTTAGCCGCGCCGCCGACGGTTACGTTCGCGGCGAAGGCGTCGGCGTGGTCGTTCTCAAGCGATTGTCCCAGGCGCAGGCCGATGGCGACGCCATCCACGGTGTATTGCTGGCCAGCGCCGTCAATCACGGTGGCCGGGCCAGTTCATTGACCGCGCCTAATCCCCAGGCGCAAGCGGCTCTGCTCGCCCAGGTCTGGGAGGCTGCCGGAGTATCGTCCGCGACCATCCGCTATCTGGAAGCGCACGGCACGGGCACTGAATTAGGTGATCCTATTGAAATCGAAGGCATTCAGGCAGCTTTCGCTGAACGGGCGCGACGCGAGCAAATCACGTTGCCCGAACAAAATTGTGGTCTCGGTTCGGTCAAATCCAACATCGGCCATCTGGAGCCGGCGAGCGGCATCGCTGGGTTAATCAAGGTGCTGCTGGCGTTGCGGCATCGCACCCTCCCCGCAACCCTGCACTGCCAGGACGTGAATCCCTACATCAAACTGGCGGGAAGTCCCCTGTACCTGGTGACGAACCCACAACCGTGGCCGGTCGAACCCAGACAACCGCGTCGAGCCGGCGTTAGCAGCTTCGGATTCGGGGGCGTCAACGCCCATCTGCTGGTTGAGGAAGCGCCGGAGAGAGCTTCAGCAACGGCGGATTCTCAACCTCGTCCTTTCCCGCTCTCAGCGCGCGACCGGATGGCGCTGCAACGCCGCGCTACGCAATTGCGCGACTGGTTAAAGGAGCAATCCACTCCGGTAGAAACCGGATTAATAGCCGATCTAGCCTTCACGCTGCAAACCGGGCGCGAAGCCTTTGAGCAACGCCTGGTCATCGTCGCAGCAACTGCTGAAGAACTGCTCGCCGGTTTGGAACATGTCCTGGCTGGGGCATCGACCGCGTCTAACATCTATCAGGGCGGACGGGATGAACCATTGCCCTGGCGGGAATTGCTAACCCCTGCGCCTGCCGTCCCTCGCTCTGACGAGACGGCCACCACGCTGGCCCGCCGCTGGGTGACTGGCGAAACGGTAACGTGGGAAAATCCCGATCCTACGCCGCGCCGACGCTTGCATCTGCCCGGCTATCCTTTCGTCGGGCCGCGTTACTGGCCAAACTTCAGTTCCTCGCGCTCCGTGACCGAGAAGGGGCGGGTAAAAGCAACCGACTCTTCTTCCCTCGTGGGAGAGGAGTGTAAAGTAAGGGCTTTTCACAGCATCCTCACTCCCAGCGACTGGCGGGTGCGTGATCACCGGGTAGGTACCGAAGGCGTATTGCCCGCGATGGCCTGCGTGGCAATGGCCTGGTCGGCAGCGCGGCAACAGGTTCCCAGTATCCCAACACCGGGGCTGCGCGACTTGACCTGGTTGCAACCTCTCAAGGTCGATGGCGCGACGCGGGAACTGACTCTGAACTTGACTCGCAATGGCCAGGATGGCGCGATGCGTTTTGCATTGCAAAGCCAGGCGAACGGCGAGACTCCGCAACTGCATGCGCAAGGCGAGATCAACTGGAGCGAACCATCGCCACGCCTCCCAGCCTTCAACTTGACCGAAATCCGGCAACGCTGTCCACGTCAACAGCCCAGCGCATCGCTCTATCAAAAACTGGCCGAACGGGATTTGCATTACGGCCCCAGTTTCCGCCTGCTGGAAACCGTCTGGAGCAATGACGATGAGGCATTGGGTCGGTTACGACCGCCGTTGCCCGACACGGATGAAGATGAACTGCATCCCGCCCTGCTCGACGCTGCGCTGCAAACCGCCGCTGCTCTGACCGGCAACGTAGAGACCGGTACGCCGCTGCCCTTTAGCTTGACTGAAGCGCGCATCATCGCGCCTCTGAAAAACGCCTGCTACGCCTACGTCCGCCGGCGCGGGCACAATGGCGCATTGCCGCCGCTGGATATCAGTTTATGCGATGAGCAAGGCCAGGCGCTGGTGGAACTGCGCGATTTCCATGCCCGTCTCGCGCCTCTGCCAGCCTACCCTCTCTCCCTGACCTCAGAGGGAACTGAATGCTTACCGCTCAGTTTCCTTACGCCGGGCTGGCGGACCGTGGCGACTCAACCCCGTTCAGGCGGTCGGACGCTGTTGTTCCGGCAACCGGGCGACGCGCCCCTGGGCGAAGCGTTCAGCCAAGCTCTGGGCGGGGAGGTCATGCAGGTCTGGCTGGCCGACGGCTGGCAACGCCTGGGCCGACAGACCTGGCGCATGGATGCGGCCAATCCTGAACACTATCGACAGTTACTGGAAACCACCCAACCGGATTGCATCTGGTTCCCCGGTGGCTGGTATGAACCGGAGCTACTCAGCGGACAGGAAGCGCTGGCGGTCGCCAACCACACCCTGTTAATCCTGTTCCGGTTGCTGCAAGCCATCGCTCAACAAACTCAACCGCCCACACTGCGCGTCATCACCCACGACCTTTATCCGCTGACCGGAACCGATCCCGTCGCGCCGTGGGCGGGTCTGTTGAGCGGATTGTGCCGTAGCTTCGCCCTGGAATACCCGGACGCGGATCTGCATTGTCTCGACCTGGACAGCCGCGACCTCTGGCCCGCATTAATCGTCGATCCCGCCACATGGCTGCGGGAACCTGCGGAAGCAACGGATATGCAATGGCTCTGGCGCAATGGAGAATGCCGGACGCAGACCTTGAACATTGTCGACCTGTCCCCCGCTGACCTCACCTTCCGCCAGGGAGGCGTCTATCTGATCACCGGCGGTGCCGGCGGTCTGGGAGCGGCCTTTGCCCGCCGCCTAGCGGGCGACTATCAAGCCCGATTATTGTTGACCGGTCGGCGACCTGCCGATGAGCCAGCGATCTTCGCGCTGCTGCAGGAACTCAACGCGATCGGCGGCGAATGCGCCTATCAGCCGGTCGATGCCTGCGACCGGGACGGCATGGCCGCGCTGTTGAATGACCTTCGCCAACGCTGGGGTCAGTTGCACGGGGTGCTGCACTGCCCGCTCGAGTTGCGCAACGTCGCGCTGGCGAAGATGACCGAAGCCGACTTGCAAGCGCCACTCGCCGCCAAGGTCGCAGCGGTAACCGTGTTGCGCGAGTTGCTGTGCGATGCATCGCTGGATTTTGTCGCCCTGTTTTCCTCGGCCATCGCGCTGACCGGCGGGGCTGGTCAAGCCAACTACGCAGCAGCATCCACTGGCATGGACGCCATCGCTCGCGCTTGGCGGGTCCAGGCCCGCTACCCGGTGAAAACCCTGAACTGGGGCTACTGGGGAGAAACCGGCATCGTGGCCACCCCGGAACATCGCGCCCGAGTCGCCCGGCAAGGCGTCGCCCCCATCACGACTACTGAAGGCATCGCCGCTTTTGCTGCCATGCTGGCCGCGCCGCAACCGGAGATCATGGCGATCAAAATGTTGCCCGGACACGCGCCGCGACCGGAACAGGTTGACCACACCATACCTTGCTCCGACTCTCTCCCGGCCAGCGAGCCAGTGCTTGTACCGGAGAATGCGCTCGAACCGGCAACCCGCGACTACCTCCGCCGCTGTTTTGCCGAAGTCTTGCATACCGAAGCTGCCGACATCGGCGATCACCGTTCCTATGAAACCCTGGGCGTGGATTCGCTGGTCATGATGCAACTCATTCGGCGGTTGGAGCAGGACTTGGGCAAATTACCTAAAACGCTGTTGTTCGAAGCGCGCACCGTG
Organism: Candidatus Competibacteraceae bacterium; assembly: GCA_020445005.1. Classification (GTDB taxonomy): domain Bacteria; phylum Pseudomonadota; class Gammaproteobacteria; order Competibacterales; family Competibacteraceae; genus UBA2383. The sequence continues at coordinate 16,426 of JAGRHM010000354.1, forward strand.
GCGATGCTGGCCGACCGACTGATCGCAGAACAGGGTCCCCGCCTCGGCGAACTGCTGCTCCGCACGCCCGTCGATGCAGAATCCCCGGAACCGCCGCAACCCGATGCCCAACCGTCGCGTCTTCCGCTGCATGATCAACCGGGCTATCGCGCCGAACCCATCGCTATTATCGGCCTGGCCGGTCGGTATCCGGGAGCAGACCATCTGACGGCGTTCTGGGAAAATTTACAAGCGGGACAGGAGAGTATCCGCGAGGTCCCGCCGGAGCGCTGGAAGGGTCGGGACTGGTTCGACGCCACCGGCGAACGCCGCGATTGCAGCTACAGCCAGTGGGGCGGTTTTCTGAACGGCGTCGATCAATTCGATCCCCTGTTCTTCGGTATTTCCCCCCGTGAGGCTCGCGGCATGGACCCTCAGGAGCGGCTATTCCTGGAAATCGCCTGGGCGGCGCTGGAGGACGCGGCTTATACCCGGTGGGGTCTGGCCGCCGCCGCGCGGGTCGGCTACAACCGCGATGTCGGCGTCTTCGTCGGGGTCATGCATGGCAACTATCCCCTGGTCGAGGCCAGTCAGTGGCAACCGGGTCAACCGTTGATCGCCAACTCCCCCTACTGGTCCATCGCCAACCGCGTCTCGCACTTCGGCGACTTCCACGGCCCCAGTCTGGCTGTGGATACCGCCTGCTCATCTTCGTTGACCGCCATTCATCTGGCCTGCGAGAGCCTTCGACGCGGTGAATGCGGCGCGGCGCTGGCCGGCGGGGTTAATCTGCTGCTGCATCCCCGGCAGGCGGTCATTCTCAGCCAGATGAAGATGCTAGCGCGTGGGCCGCATTGCCGCCCATTTGGCGCGGGCGCTGATGGCCTGGTCATGGGTGAAGGCGTCGGCGCAGTCCTGCTGCGTCCATTGCGCGATGCCTTGCGCGATGCCGATCCCATTCATGGCGTCATCGCCGCCTCCAGCATCAACGCCGGCGGTCATGCCGGCGGCTACACCGTACCCAATCCCGACGCCCAGGCTGCACTGCTCCAGGAAACGCTGGAGCGGGCCGGCTGGCATCCTGACACCATCGGTTATGCCGAAGCCCACGGCACCGGCACCGCGCTGGGCGATCCCATCGAAGTCGCCGCGCTGACCCGCGTCTGGCGTCAGCACAGTACGGCTCGCCATGCCTGCGCGCTCGGTTCGGTCAAGTCCAACATTGGCCATCTGGAAGCGGCGGCTGGTATCGCCGGTTTAACCAAGACCCTGCTGCAATTACGTCACGCCACTCTGGTCCCCACTCTGCATTGCGCGCCGGCCAACCCCCATATTGAATGGGCCGATTCACCGTTCTGCCTGGTTCAGGCACGCCAACCCTGGACGACGCCAGCGGGAGTTGAACTGCGTCGCGCTTCGATCAGCTCCTTTGGCGCGGGTGGAGCCAACGCCCATTTACTGGTTGAGGAACATCGTGCGGCGGCGACTGCGCCAGCCACTGATCAACCCTCTCTGATCGTGCTGTCTGCGCGTAGTGAGGGACAGTTGCGGGAACAGGCCCGGCAACTGCTGAAACATCTGGAGCGGTCGCCACAAACCGCGCTGTCCAATCTGGCCTATACCCTGCAAGTGGGGCGGGAAAGCTTTAATGAGCGACTGGCTTTGCCGGTCATGGGTCAGGCTGAATTACGGCAACAATTGAGTCGCTTCGCAGCGGGTGATCAGGGAATCTGGCTACGCGGTAGCGAGGTCCCGGAAGCGCCGGAGACCGCCATCGCGCCGGCAGAACTTGCGGAATGGCGACAGTGGGCGTTGACTGGTGAATGGAGTGCCCTCGGGCAGCGCTGGATCGAAGGCCGGACTATTCCCTGGGCGGAGCTGGCGACCAACGCACACCAACGGATTCACTTGCCGACCTATCCATTTGCACGACAGTCGTATTGGTTAGCAACGGCGCAATCCCTTTCCTCCAGTCCTCTCTCTCAAGAAGGAAAGGCGCCTTCCCTGCTGGATAGTTGCCTGCCGGCGCTGCATGAAGCGCGTTTCGTCAAGCGTTTCACCGGCGATGAATGGCTGTTGCGCGAGCATCAGGTTGCTGGAGTACGTATCCTGCCCGGCACCGCCCACCTGGAAATGGCGCGGGCCGCTGCGGCATTGACCCTGGAACAACCGATAACGGGTCTGCGTCAGGTAACCTGGCTGCGTCCGGTAACCGTCGGCGATGAAGGCCAGGAACTGCGATTGACGCTGAAGCAGCACGAGGATGGGTTGCATTTCACGCTGGCCGACGCTGCTGAACTGACTCAGGTTTACAGTCGCGGCATGGTTCTTACCGAACCGCCGGCGTTCTCCCCACCACACGATCTGGCGACCATTAGGCAGCGCTGCCCGAACCGGCTGGATCGTGCGCGTATTTATACCTTGCTGACGGAACAGGGCGTTGACTATGGCCCCTGTTTCCAACAACTGGAGACGCTCTGGCATGGGCCAGGCGAGGTGCTGGCGGAATTGCGTCCCCAGGAAATCGGAGTCGATGGCTGGCTTCCAACCGTACTCGATGCCGCGTTGCAAAGCCTGATGGGCATTTTTCTGGCGGTGGGCCAAGCCGGCCCCCGTTTGCCGCATACCTTCAGCGCGCTGAACGTCTATGGGGAACTCAGTCAGGCTCGTTGCGTCCACGTTCAAGCGTCGGCCGCGGACGCGCCCTGCAACCTGTGGTTGCTCGACGCGCAGGGCCAGGTCATCCTGGCGCTTGATGAACTGACATTGCGCGTGCCAAAAGACCACAACCTGCAAACCTTCCTGACGCTGGAAGAACTGGGTCGCCTGGAGCTGCTGGCATTCTTCCAGCAGGCCGGGTTCTGGCAACGCAGCGGCGCGGCCTGCACGGAAGCGCAGTTGCGTCAGCGGCTGAAGGTAAGTCCCCAACATCAACGTCTGCTGGCGGCCTTGATCGCGATTCTGGAAGGCGCCGGTTTGCTGGCTCGCCGGAATGAGGCGCTGGTCGCAACATCCACCGTCGACGTTCCCGAGTGGCAACGACGCTTACGCG
>JAGRHM010000355.1 GCA_020445005.1 Candidatus Competibacteraceae bacterium
GCTCAATCCCAACGAGCAGATTCATGTAATGCAAATCATTCGCGAGGCTTTGCACAACGCGATCAAGCACGCGCGCGCCCGCCAGGTCCGGATTCGACTTGAAGGCGCCGACCGGGGCCAGGCCATCATCGAGATTACCGATGACGGCGTAGGATTGCCTGATAGCACGAAACGGGACCATCATTTTGGCTTAAGCATTATGCGCGAGCGCGCCAAGCAGTTGAGCGGCACGCTTGATATACACTCTCGATCCGGCCAGGGCGTGCGGGTGCGGTTATGTTTCCAACCGGCGGGCGACGCGCTCTCGTCAAGCGCACCCATCCTGGAGGTGCATCATGCTGGATGAGGCGCAAACCATTCTGGTCATCGACGATCATCCCCTGATGCGCAAGGGCATTGTGCAATTGATCGCGATGGAGCATTCGCTGCGGTTGATCGGCGAGGCCGGCGACGGTCAGCGCGGACTGGAGCTGGCGTTGCAGCAGCGACCGGATCTGATCCTGCTGGATTTGAACATGCGCGGTCTGAGCGGTCTGGAGACGCTTAAAGCGATCAAAGCCGCTGATCTGGACAGCCGAGTGATCATTCTCACTGTTTCCGACAGCGAGGAGGATGTGGTGGCGGCGCTGCAACTGGGCGCGGACGGCTATCTGCTCAAGGACATGGAGCCGGAGGATGTGCTGCACAGCCTGAAAACCGCCGCTCAGGGGCAGATTGCCCTGGGGGAACGGGTGGCGGCGATTCTGGCCGACGCCCTGCGCCATGAGACCCAACCGAAGGCAATGGACAGCGTCCGGCTGACCGAACGGGAACGGGAAATTCTGGCCCTTATCGCGGTCGGTTACAGTAACAAGTTAATTGCCCGTCGATTGAAGATTACCGAAGGAACCGTAAAGGTGCATGTGAAGCATTTACTGCAAAAGTTGCATCTGAATTCACGGGTTGAGGCGGCGGTCTGGGCGGTCCGGCATGAATTAAAGCCCGACTGATCGGGCGGAGAACCACGATGAAAATCCTCGGCGTTAGCGGTTGGAGCGGCTGTGGCAAAACCACCTTGATCGTTGCCTTGATTCCCCGGTTGCAGGCGCTGGGTTTGACCGTGTCCACGCTCAAGCACGCGCATCATGATGTCGACCTGGATACGCCGGGCAAGGATACCTGGCGTCATCGCGAAGCCGGCGCTCAAGAAGTGATGCTGGTCACCGGCCGGCGCTGGGCGTTGCTGCACGAGTTGCGTCAGGAACACGAACCGGCGCTGGATGAACTGGTTGCGCATTTGCAACCGGTGGATGTGGTGCTGGTGGAAGGCTGGAAAGCCAGCGCGTATCCCAAGCTGGAAATCTGGCGGCCCAGCGCAGTGGATCAGCCGCCGCGGTTCCCGGTCGACCCGACGATCATTGCGGTCGCGGGCGAACCGGGACTGGATGCGGCGCCGTATGGACGACCGGATGTGCCGGTGTTCCTCTTAACCGATCTGGAGGGCATCGCTAATTTTATCGTCCAGCAGGATGGAGCGTCTGGGAGAGTCAGGGTGGCTCACTCCACACCCAGTGCGCTAAAAGGCAAATAGTCCACGGTATCACCCAGCGCAACGCCGGCGCAGTCCTCTGGCAACTCCACCAGACCGTCCGCCCAGGAGAGCGATGATAATGCTCCGGAACTCTGAGTGTGATACAGAACAGCCAAGGGCCGCTGCTCGGCATCAAGCCGCACCTGCGCCCGCAGCCACTCCCGTCGCCCCGGCTTGCGGCGAAATGCGAAATCGGCCACAACGCGCCAGCGCATCGGCTCAACCGGTTCCGCACCCATCAATTTCAGCAATAACGGCCGGGCGAACCGCAGGAACGACACCATCACCGAGACGGGGTTACCCGGCAAACCTAGCACCAGACAATCGGCGATGCGCCCGAAGGTCACCGGTTTGCCCGGCTTGACCGCCAACCGCCAGAACGCGATCTGGCCCAACTCGGCGATCACTTCTTTCACGAGGTCGGCGGTTCCTATCGAGACGCCGCCGGAAGTCAACAATACGTCGTGACCGGCGGCGGCGCGGCGCAAGGTTGCCAATAAGGCCTCCCGGTCATCGCGCAGGATGCCCAGGTCAGTGACGGCGCAACCGAGTCGCCGCAGCAGGCCGATCAGCAGGTAACGATTCGACTCATAAATGGCGCCAGAGGGTAGTTCGGAGCCAGGCTCATACAGTTCATCGCCGGTGGACACTACGGCGACCCGCGGTTGCCGAACCACATTCAGGTAAGCGATGCCCTGTCCAGCGGCGAGGGCGATCTCTTGTGGACGCAATCGGCAACCGTGAGCCAAAAGCCGCGTTCCGGCTTGCACATCTTCGCCGCGCCGCCGGATATTTTCGCCAAGTCGAAGCCGGTCCGTGATCCGGGGTTCAATCTCCAGCCAGGTCTCCTCCGGATCGGTGCGGCAGTGTTCCTGCATGATCACAGTATCCGGCCCTTCGGGAAGCAGCGCGCCGGTGGTGATGCGCACCGCCGCGCCGCGCGGAACGGGGCGAGTATAACGGTGACCGGCCAGCGCCTGGCCGATCACGGGAAGTCGAGTCACCGCGTCGGGCGACAGGTCGCTCCAATGCACGGCGAAACCATCCATCGCCGAGTTATCACCGGGCGGAACATCCAGGCGGGCGGGCAGGTCATCCGCCAGCACCCGCCCTTCCGCGCTGAGCAGGGGAACTGACTCGATTTCAGCAATCGACTGAATAGATTGCAACGCAAGGGCGATGGCTTCCTGCCAAGTGAGCAGACGTTCAGCGGCGTGAGCAGGGTCAGAAAGGGACATGGAGTGGATTCAGCGTGGTTAGGGGCGTTGGCTATGAAGAATGGGGTTCATTTACAATAAATTGATTGAAAAGCGATTTATGAAGTTTAATGCTGGAGCGTCACTGCCATTCGTTTAAGAAATGTTTAAGAAATATTCCTGTGGGTTGGGCTTTAGTCTAACTTTTTTCAGATCAAACCTGATCCAGGTCAACCACTGATTATTGAGAGGAGTCATCATGATGATGGGTAAAGTCATAGTCGGCGCTAAGATTCCCTGTCGGGTCTGCCGGACGTTGGATGTCGGGGACTTCTCCCTCCTGCATCAACTCACCTGGTTCAATATGGCCGTTCACAGCAATGCCGAGTATGCCAGGGGCACCTGGTTCAAGGAACGCTCCCTGGC
>JAGRHM010000356.1 GCA_020445005.1 Candidatus Competibacteraceae bacterium
CCTGCTCCCAAAGCAGGTGCGCTACCAGGCTGCGCTATACCCCGTTATGGTCAGTGGAAGCTGACGATCCCGCGCCCTCATACAGGAATGGGGGATTTTATTGGTGAAGCCCGGCTATCGTCAAGCCGGTTTTTACTATCGACGCCAAATCGTGCCTTTCGGAGTGTCTTCAAGCACAATTCCTGCTTCTTGTAATACTCCGCGAATGCGATCGGCCTCAGCCCAGCTTTTTGACTTGCGGGCCGCAGTGCGTTCAGCAATCAGTTCATTGATCCTGCTATCATGCAAAGTCGAGACTGCAATGGCTCCTGCATCACCTTGTCCGGTTACTCCGGGTACTGGTACTTGTGTAGCCCCTCTAACAGACGGCAACCCTTTAAAATGCTCTTCCGGGTCTTTCTGAAGCAGTTCTAAAAACGCCCCCAACTGTTTGAGGGTTGCACCCAGCCGTGCCGCCATTGTTTCATCATTAGCGCGTAGACGATTGATTTCGCGCGCCAAATCAAACAGCACCGCCAACGCTTCGGGGGTGTTGAAATCATCATCCATGGCTTGAGTAAAACGCATCCGCCAGTTTTCTTCGAGCGGCGCATCCATCACCGGCAGGCCGCGCAGCGCAGTATAGAGCCGATTCAACGACGCTTTCGCATGATCCAGATTTTCATCCGCGTAATTGAGCGGTCCTCGATAATGACTGGACAGGATAAATAGCCGCACCACTTCCGGTGGATAGCGTTGCAAGACATCGCGCACCGTGAAAAAGTTGCCCAATGATTTGGACATTTTCTCTTCGTTCACCTGAACGAAGCCGTTGTGCATCCAGACATTCACATAAGGCTGGCCGCTGGCGGCCTCGGATTGGGCGATTTCATTCTCATGGTGCGGGAATTTCAGGTCCATGCCGCCGCCGTGAATATCGAAATGTTCGCCCAGGCAGTGGGTCGACATCGCGGAACATTCGATATGCCAGCCTGGTCGACCCGGTCCCCACGGCGATGGCCAACTCGGTTCGTCAGGTTTAGCAGCTTTCCATAGCACGAAGTCCAGCGGATCGTCCTTGGCTTCTTCGACATCAATGCGCGCGCCGGCCCGCAGATCCTCCAGTCTTTTGTTGGCCAGTTGTCCATAGCGTTCAAAGCGACTTACGTCATAATATACATCGCCACTAGCGCCAACGTAGGCAAAACCTTTGTCCAGCAGGGTTTGAATCATGGCGAGCATGTCAGCCATTGCTTCGGTAGCGCGCGGTTCCCGGGTCGGCGGCAGAATGCCGAGCGCGTCCAGATCTTCGTGCATGGCCTGGATGAAGCGGTCGGTCAAGGCATGAAAATCTTCGCCATTTTCCTGTGCGCGACGGATGATTTTATCGTCAATATCCGTAATATTGCGCACATAAGTGACTTCGTAGCCCTTGACGCGCAGCCAGCGCAGCACCACATCGAACACGACCATGGCCCGGGCATGGCCGATGTGGCAATAATCGTAGACCGTCATGCCGCAGACATACATTCGCACCTTGCCGGGTTCGATGGGCTGGAATTCTTCTTTTTGTCGGGTCAGGCTATTGAAAATCTGGAGCATGCATGGTTCTCTCAAAAAAGACCCAGGATATAGGATATAGGATATAGGTCATCTCGCTAAACGAGGTTAACACCAGGCTTGTAAGCGCCGCTGGACCATTTCCGGCGGCGTTAAGGCCAGAATCCGCGCCAGTTCCGGGCCATGCGTTTCACCGGTCAGCGCTGCCCGCAATGGCATAAACAGATTCTTGCCTTTCGCGCCAGTCCGCTGCTTCAGATGATCAACCAATGGCTGGTAGGCAGCGCCATGCTCGATATAGGCCGCCAGCGCATGTTTGAAAAATGCGGATCCCGCTGCGGCAATCACTGTCCGACTGTCCTCGCTAATAGGTAATTCCTCGCCAAACAACCGCTGCGCCCAGAACTCGGCATCGACTGGAAAACGAATATTGGGCTGAACAGTCACTACAAAGTCATCGCGACACGGCGAGGGTATGAGTGTGTGAACCGTTTCCCCCATCCACGCCCACAATCGCTCCGGCGTTGCGCATCGCACAGCCTCAGCTTGCCAGTGCAGTAATTGCGTTTCATCGTAGCGGGCTGGCGCGCGGCCCATCTGCACGGTGGCAAATCCAGCAGCCAACTCCGCCGGCGTCATCCACACATCCTGCTCATAGCGATGACCCAGGCGAGCCAGATAGTTCAATAACGCTTCTGGCAGATAACCCGCCGCCCGCAATTGGCGAATGCTGAGATCGCCTGCACGCTTGGACAACGGCCCGCCGTCGGACCCGATGATGAGCGACATGTGCCCGTATTCCGGTGCCGGGAGCTGTAACGCTTTCAGCAACAATAATTGACGCGGAGTATTGGTTAGATGGTCTTCGCCGCGCAACACATGCGTGATGCCCATCAGCGCATCATCGACAGCGTTCACGAAAAAGAACTGGGGGCCACCATCTGCCCGGCGGATGACAAAATCGCCAATATCCTCGCTGGCAAAACGCTGTGGACCACGAATTAAATCGGTGAATTCGACAACTTGTCCCATTGGTACTTGAAAGCGCAAGGTAGGTTGCAAGCCCCGCTCATAACGCGCCTGGCGTTCAGCTTCGTTCAAGCGGGCGCACGTTCCGGCATAACGCGGCGGCTTGCCGGCCGCCCGCTGCGCTTTGCGGCTTAGCGCCAATTCTGCGGGGGTGCAAAAACAGGGATAGACCTGCCCCGCCTGATCCAGCCGTCGATAGTACTCCGCATAAATTGCGGTCCGCTCCGACTGGGTATAGGGCGCATGGGGGCCCTCCACTTCTGGACCCTCCTGCCAGTCCAGACCCAGCCAGCGCAAATCTTCCAGTACGGCTGCGACATACTCCGGACGACTGCGCTCACGGTCGGTATCCTCGATGCGCAATACAAACCGGCCGCCCTGCTGTCGAGCCAGCAGTACATTAAACAAGGCGGTGCGGACATTACCCAAATGCAGGTAACCGGTAGGGCTGGGGGCAAAGCGCGTTTTAATAGTGTGGGTCATTAATCAATCGTTTCGTGCCGTGTTCCGACAGGGATTGGGGCAATAATGTCGTCATTGCTAAAGATTGCCTATTCCGGGGAACATTCAACCCCGCCGCGCGGCCTGACGCAAGACATCATACGGATCGCCCGCAAAATGCGCGGCCATGATCCCCTCAACAGAGTGCGGGGTGATGCCCAGGGCTTCCAGTCCATTACACGAGCACACGCTGTCTACTTGCAGGGAAAGATAATTGTCCATGGTGAAAATTTTTACGGGCAACATCCCGAAGATTTTGGCTTGCAACCGCGCGAGTGAATCGGGTAAGCCCATCACGAATCGTTTTTTGCCCAGCATCCGGGCAATCTCCTCGACGATCTCTTTGAACGTGTAAA
>JAGRHM010000357.1 GCA_020445005.1 Candidatus Competibacteraceae bacterium
CTTGGCGGGTTCAGACAGGGATGAAAGCCCTGATGGCGGCGCGGTGGTTTTTAAATCGTTCATGCAATATCCAAAAAAGAGTCAAATTGTAAATGATATCCGATGTCGATGCGGGGCCTACCATGACAATTCACACTTTGAAAGACACATTATTTTGAATGACTTTCGTCATTCCACCGAGACCCGAAACGATATGACCATAGGATGACTCTTGCCACTGTTGACGATAGCGACGTTCGCCTAAAGTGCACCTAACGGCGGTTGTTCGGAACTGCCAAACACAACGATTGATTGAAGGAGTGCTTCCATGAGCAAGATCGACACTGCGGTGGCCGTCTACGACGCGCGCGAACAGGCTGAGGAAGCGGTTCGAGAACTAGCTAAATCCGGGTTCGACATGAAGACGATTTCCATCATCGGTAGGGATTACCACACGGAGGAAAATGTCGTTGGGTATTTCAACGCGGGTGATCGCGCGAAGTTCTTCGGCAAATTCGGCGCATTCTGGGGCGGACTAGCTGGATTACTGTTTGGTTCGGCCATGTTGTTTATACCTGTCGTCGGACATGTCGTCATCCTTGGGCCTCTGGCCGCCACCTTGGTCGGCGGTCTGGAAGGCGCCGCCCTCGGCGGCGGCGCGGGCGCGCTGATCGGCGCGTTGTCAGCGCTGGGCATCCCCAGGGATTCAGTGCTGCGCTACGAAACCGCCGTCAAGGCGAACAAGTTTCTGGTCGTCGTCCATGGCGGAGGCGATGCCGTCCAACGCGCTCGCGACGTGCTCGCGACCGCTGGCAGCGCCGATGTCCAAATGCATCCCGGAACCACCTGATTGTGAATTTCTGTGATCCTTAACTCATTAATTTTCAAAAGGAGGCTTTAAATGAACATTCGTAAGACCCTGCTTGCCTTAACCAGCATCACCGTTGTCTCTCTATCGCTCGTTGCCGTGGCGGTGGAAAAGAATGCCAGCGAACATGCATTCATCCGGCTATCGGAAGATGGCGCTAAAGCGGCCCGCACAGTTTCGCTGGCGCGCGTCGCCATTTTCGATGGGCAAACCCAGGAAGCGAAAGACTTGCTGGATCAAGCAAAGACCGCACTGGACGCCGCTGCCAAGGATGTTGACAAATTAGCGATTAAAACATCGAAACACAACGACTTGGGACCGATGGTGCCTATCGATGCTCGATTATCGGTCATCGATGCCTATACCCTTACGCCTGAAAAGAAGGCTGAAATCGGCAAGGTGAACGAGCATCTGAGGAAAGGCGAAACAAAGAAAGCTCTGGAAGTGCTCCGCCCAATCGATGTGCAATTGACGCTGACATCGATGTTCATGCCGCTGAATCCAACCACCAAAGCGGTGGAGCAGGCCAAAACGCTGCTCGCTGACCATCAATACTATGAAGCCAATCTGGCGCTGAAGAAAGCGGAAGACAGTTGGGTTATCGATTCACAAGGCTTTGTCGATTATCTGGAAAAATTGCCAGAGTCGGGCAAACAAACGGCTAATGCCGCTTCGTCGAACCAGCCAGAAAAAAAATAATTCATTAGGAAAGCTGATGATCCCGCACCCCTCCTACCGGGAGGGGTTTTTATTTAAGGTTTAATGACTTAGAGGGAATTTCAATGAACCGACGATTGGTAGTCACCGCCATGACTTTCCTGTTAGGAATCGCTACCGCATGGCCTGCGCTAGCAGATAGTTATGGCCCTATTCTCCGCGGGCAAGACCTTTGGGATATCGCCCGGCGCGTTTATCCGAATGAGGATGTCAGCCGCGACCAGATTATGCTGGCCTTGCTCAAGGCCAATCCTCAAGCATTCGACATGCCTTGTAACGCCAACTCTCCTCTAAAAGTCGGCGTGATGTTACAAATTCCAAATTTGACGCAAGTCCAGGCGTTGAGCCGCGAACAGGCCAACCAGGAATTCGAGCGGCAATTACGGGAATGGGAAAATCATCGGGTGTCGGGTGAGACGCTGGTCTGCCCGCCTGAAACCCAAACGGTAGCGGCTACGCCTGAACAAGCCACCGCTCCTGCCCTGGAAACCACGGCAACAGGAACCGCTCCTGCCCCGGAAACCACATCGCCTGTGTCTAAACCGGCAGCATCGGCTGGAACGCCAGGCACCCCCGCCCAAACAGCGACTCCGACCGCGCCATCAAGTGGAGGGGCATCGAAACAACCCGCGACTCTCGTTCATTATGAGGAATGGTTAGGCATTCCGATTCTGGCCCTGTTGTTGATCGGTATCATCGTCCGCAAATACCGCCGTCGTCCGGCCCCAATCGCTGCCTCGATCCCGGTTGCCGCCGCCCCCGTCAAAGGCGCGGATGAGGATCGGATGACTGTGGAAGAGACGCTTGCTAAATTCGGCGTCGACCGTGAGCGAGGCTTGAGCGCCGAAGAAGCTGCGAAACGCTTGCAGGCCAGTGGGCCAAATGCGCTGGAAGAAAAGCATGTCAGCCTGCTCCAGCGGATACTCCCTTATTTTTGGGGGCCAATACCGTGGATGATCGAAGCAGCGGCAGTGCTATCGTTGCTGACTCGTGATTGGAACGATTTTGCAGTGATCACCGCCCTGCTGGTGTTTAATGCGGTGATCGGTTTCCGTGAGGAAGCGAGCGCCGCCAATGCCCTGGCCGCGCTGAAGAACCAACTTGCTTTGAAAGCCCGTGTCTTGCGCGACGGTCGGTGGCGGGAGATCGAGGCTCGCGAGCTGGTGCCGGGCGATGTGGTCCGCATTCGTTTGGGCGATATCATCCCCGCCGATGCTACACTATTCGACGGTGAGTACCTAAGCGTGGATCAGTCGGCGCTAACCGGCGAGTCCTTACCAGTGAACAAGGAGTCCGGTGATGTGGTGTACTCGGGTGCAGTCGCCAAGCAAGGCGAAATGGTCGCCGTCGTCACCGCAACCGGCGCCAACACCTTCTTCGGTCGCACCGCCAAGCTGGTGGAATCGGCGGGTTCCAAGTCGCATTTGCAGGAATCCGTATTGCAGATTGGCAACTTCCTGATCTTCTCGGCGCTGGCGCTGATTCTGGTGCTGGCGGAAGTCGAACTGTACTGGGGAACCTCGTTCCTGCACCTGCTCAAAATAGCGCTGATCCTGCTGGTGGCGTCGATTCCAGTGGCCATGCCGGCGGTGCTGTCGGTCACTTTGGCGCTCGGGGCGCTTAAGCTCTCCAAACTCAAGGCGATCGTCTCGCGTATGGAAGCCATTGAGGAATTAGCCGGTGTCGATATTCTCTGCTCGGACAAGACCGGCACCTTGACCCAAAACAAGCTGACCCTGGGTGAAGCGCAACCGTTTGGAGTGACGACCCAAGAGCTGATCCTGGCCGGAGCCTTGGCGTCCAAGGCGGAGAACCACGACGCCATCGACTTGGCGGTCATCGGCGCCCTGTCCAGCCCCGATGTGTTGACTGGGTATCGGCAAGTGCGTTTCGTACCGTTCGATCCAATCGGCAAGCGCACTGAAGCGACCGTTGAGGACGCGGACGGCCACGCCTTCAAAGTAACCAAAGGCGCGCCACAGGTGGTGATGCAACTCTGTCATGCTGATCAAGAGACGCAAACCCAGGCTGATCAGTTGGTCGATGCCTTCGCCGCCAAGGGGTTCCGCACGTTGGGCGTGGCGCGCGCCGATGAAAATGACCAATGGGCTTTTCTCGGCATTCTGCCGCTGTTCGATCCGCCGCGCGAGGATTCTGCAGCAACTATCGCCGAAGCCAACCGTTACGGTGTTGCGGTTAAGATGGTCACCGGTGACAACCTCGCCATCGCCCGCGAAATTTCCGGACAACTGGGAATTGGCACGGATATCCGCGCGGCAGAAGCCTTGTTTGCCGGCGGCGTTGCACATGGCGAATTGCCGGAGATCGCTGTGCATCGGATTGAGCAAACGGATGGTTTCGCTCAGGTCTTTCCGGAACATAAATACGGCATCGTCAAAGCCTTGCAACAAGGTAACCACATCGTGGCCATGACCGGCGACGGCGTCAACGACGCCCCTGCGCTTAAGCAGGCGGATGTCGGCATCGCGGTGTCTGGAGCTACGGACGC
>JAGRHM010000358.1:0-211 GCA_020445005.1 Candidatus Competibacteraceae bacterium
AAGACCACATCGGCTTCGGCGTACAGCGTTTGAGCGCCGTCCACCAGCCGGCTGCTTTTGCCATAGACTTCATCGGTGAAGAAGGCGCTGAGACCCGCGCCTTTTTCCACCAGGATTTCCATACCGAGCTTGGTAAAACGCTCGGCCATTGTCGGGTCCAGCGCGACCCGCTGTTCGCCCGAAAGGGTTTCTTTCGGGACGGCCATACGAA
>JAGRHM010000358.1:340-3609 GCA_020445005.1 Candidatus Competibacteraceae bacterium
ACGCGCCATACTTGTAGAATAGTAGCCTAGACTGGCAACATCACAACAGGGGCAAGGACAAAACAGGCGCGATGTGTAGCTAATTATCGCAACCCCTCGGCCTTTTTTGCGTCTATCGGTGGAGTGTCAACAGAGGTTCATGTCCGTTAGCGACGATACGGCCCCTGAAACAGGAAGCAGGCAAAGGTGAATTATGTACGGGCTGGAGCAACAGGTTCTGCACACGGACGTCACGGGAATGCCGTTGGAATGGATTGATTATCAACAGGCGGTGCGTCTTTATTGCGCCGAGCAGGTCGCCTACACCTGTGGCATAGCGCTTTTCATCGTGCGCGGCGGCTTCAATGCGCGCACGGGTCGGCGCAGCGTCGTCACGGTGAACTCCATTCTGGCCACGCAGGGCGGCGCGTATGCCCGGTTGCGCGCGCGCGAGGACTATGTGCCGCCGCTGTCGAATGCGGCGCTGTTCCGGCGCGATTGCAACACCTGTTTGTATTGCGGCGAAACCTTTGCGATTCGGGATTTGTCCCGCGACCACGTCCGGCCGGTCGTGCAGGGTGGGGTTGATCATTGGAACAATGTGGTCACTGCTTGCAAGCCATGCAACCATCGCAAGGGCGGCAAGACTCCGGAACAGGCGGGTATGCAATTGTTGGCTATTCCGTTCGCGCCCAATCATGCGGAGTATGTGTATTTGCAAGGCAAGCGGGTGTTGGCGGATCAGATGGATTTTCTGCGCGCCCATTTTCCCCGGTCGAGTCCCTTGCATCGACGGCTGGCGGGATTGGCTTGAGGCGAGGGCGATGACCAGCGACCAGGGTTTTCTCCAGCAGGTTTTCGGCGGTCTGGCGGCGTTTGCCCAGCAGCATCTGGCTGAGCATCGCCGCCATCAAGAGCGGCTGACGACCCTGCGCGAGCGTATTGAAGCGGTGGTGGACGCCAGTGAACCACGCCTTCGCCTGGTCGGTAACTATGCTGATAAGCTGCTGGATGCAGTGGAAACGGCGTCGATTTATGCGGAAAGAGTGTTGCAGCAACTGCCCCCAGCGATCACCCTGGATGCTCAAACCTGGTCCCGCCATCCTGAAGTCAATGCTTTTTTTGCCACGGTTGACGATTTACGCAAGATGCTGGCGGAAGACTCCGGTCTCCAGCATTTTTTCCAGGAGAGCGGCGCAGAGCGGGGCTATGCCCTGATGCTGATGGTCAAGCGCGAGACCGAAACTTTTGGCGCAGCGCTGCGGGGTGATGTGCTGGTGCGCGATGTTCGGCAGATTCGGGTCAGTTTTTCCAAGCATCGGCTGTTTTTCCCAACGACCAGCGAAAAGCGGTTGCGGGAGGATTTGCAGCAGCGAATGCTGGCGTTTCTGGCGACGCGCGCGCTGGAGCGGATCAACGAGATTCGCGATCGGCGCAGTTGGCTGGAGGAGCAGCGGCGGCGGTTGCAGGCGCAATTGCGAGCGTTGCGCAGTCACGCTCAGGGATTGCAGCCGTTGTTGTCGGCGGTCGATCCTGGCGTGAGCCAGGAAGCGGCGCTGAAGCGGCGGCTGGTTCAAGTCGAAGAGGAGCTGGTTGCAGTCCGTAAGCGGCTGGGGACGCTGGATGATTATCTGGAGCAGGTGCGGCAGGTGCTCAGTCAGCCTGAGCAGTATTTGCAGGTGCGCCCGCTGACGCTGCGTTTGACCCGCTTGGGCGTCAAGTTGTCCCCCCAGTCAACGGAGCCGGGCGAGACGCTTTCCCTGATAGAGCTGGACTCGCTGGGCGAGCAGCGGATCGGGGCGCTGGTGCGCTTGAGTCGGATAGAGGCGCTGCCGCCGCCGGTGATGACGACGATATAACGCGCGGTTCGCTTGAATTTTGTCACTTTTGATGCTTACCGTCTGCATTGCGGAATGAATCGCTCCGGCTTTCTCGGAGGCTCCAACATTTGAGAGTATGGAGCCATAAAGACATCAACGAACTAGAGCGGGAGGTGCGGGAGCTGCGCCAAGCCAACTTCAACGACAATTTGGTCCATACTGGCGGCTCCCATGGGTATTGCCGGACCGTGTATCACCAGAAAGGGCGGGTCAGGCGTCAACCATAACCGCGCCCTGCATCCGGTCAGTTTTGACGGCAGGGAAGATAGTTCAGGCCGGTTGCTGCTCGATTGAACTATCGTCAACCAGTTCCTGGTAAGCATGCCAAGTCGCGTGGCCGATCAGCGGGAGGGCAATCACCAGACCGATGTAGAAGGAGATCAGGCCAATCCCCGTAAAGACTACGATCAGCGCCGCCCACAGCGCCATCGGCCCCGGATTGGCGCGGACGGCAGTAAGGCTGGTCAGCACCGCAGTAATAAAGTCGATCTTTCGATCCAGCATCATCGGAATGGCGACCACACTAATAGCGAAAACTACGGCGGCGATGATGGCGCCCACGCCAATGAAGACTAGTAGAAAAGTCAGACCGCTCCCTGAAAAAAATATTTGGGAGACCGCGCTGCTCAAGGTCATGTTCTGGCCGGTGACGATCAGTCCAAACAGCACTGCGGACAGCCTCGCCCAGATAATCATCAGCAGACCGATCGCGATGCCGAACAGCAAAATCGGCATCGTGTTATGCCGCCAAGCGGTGAGCGCATGAACCAGGGTCGCCGGTTCGCCCATCTGCAACCGCCGGCTGATGTCGTACAGACCCATTGCCAGGAACGGACCCGCGAGAAGAAAACCGGTGGTCAAGGCCAATGCGTAATGAAATTGCGCCTCGACCAGGTAGACCAAAATATAGCCCATGATCATGAAAATCAGTCCATAGGGAATGCTCGCCGCTGGCGCTTGCCATAGATCTTTCCAGCCGGCGCCCAGCCACTCCCAGGGGCGGTCAGTGGCGATAATCCGAACTTTCGGCGTTATCAACGAGCTTTCCACAACCCGGATCGTATCAGTCATCGCAGTGCCTCTTTCAGTAGTCGAATTTTGGTTGGAGCGATGAGAGTAAGACCGAAATTTTAATCACTGTTCCCATTGTGTTGGGAACGTAACCGTCGATAGAGATCATAGGTCTGCTGGGCAATGCTGCGCCAACTGTAATGCCGCTCGACCCGTTCGCGGCCCGCTTCGGCCATTTGCCGGCACAACTCCGGATCGTTGACAATCCGATTGATGGCCTCAGCCAGGCCGCGCTCGAAGCGAGCGGGTGAAATCGGATCATGCGGCGGTTCCGGGGACAGGTGTGGGTCCACCAGCAGACCGGTTTCACCTTCCACAACAACTTCGCAAATACCGCCT
>JAGRHM010000359.1 GCA_020445005.1 Candidatus Competibacteraceae bacterium
CGTAATACGACTTCATGCGCCGCATCCCGGTCAAAGAGCGCGCGCACCGGGACCGGATTACGCAACACGCCGGGAAATTCCAGGACATCGCTGGCAGCGTAGATCTGCATGGGCTGGTTCGAACGATGCACTTCCACCCGTTGCGGCCCTACTAGGCGCACCACCCACACCTGCTGCGTTCCCGCCGCCAGCAATTCGGCGATCTTATCTTTCAATTCGCGTTGATCCTGGCCGGGTCCCGCGTACTCGACGGCCAAAGGCGGGGCTCCGGTTAGCCAGGCGCTGTCACCGCTTGGGGGCGTGGTGCGCACCACGACATCCGGCGCTTGCAGCGTACCGGCTTCCGGACTGATGCCAACATCAGCGCCCATGACGCTATTTCGGAAACCTTGGCGCACTTGATGTAAAATTACCGTCAAAATCGAGTTAATAGCGCGCTTCGCTGCACGCCCCCGCCGAATTTTGGACCGACCTCAAGCCGAGCAACCATGACCACCCCATTGCAAAACGATCGCCTGCTAAGAGCGTTGCGCCGTCAACCGGTGGATGTGACCCCGGTCTGGCTGATGCGCCAGGCGGGTCGTTATCTGCCCGAATACCGTGCGACTCGCGCCCGCGCCGGTGATTTCATGCGTCTCTGCCAAACTCCGGAACTGGCCTGTGAGGTCACGTTGCAACCGCTGGCCCGTTTTCCGCTGGACGCCGCTATTCTGTTTTCGGACATTTTGACCGTGCCTGACGCTATGGGTTTGGGGCTATCGTTCAGTGAGGGCGAAGGCCCACGATTCGCCCGGCCTGTTCGGTCGGCACGAGATATTGAACAATTGTCCGTTCCTGACCCGGAAGTAGAGCTACGCTATGTGATGGACGCCGTGCGGTTGATCCGCCGGGAATTGAACGGGCAAGTCCCGCTTATCGGCTTTGCCGGCAGTCCGTGGACTTTGGCGACCTATATGGTCGAAGGCGCTTCCAGCAAGGATTACGCCCAGGTCAAAGGATTGCTGTACGACCAGCCCAAGGCACTGCATCGCTTGCTGGAGGTGACCACGCAGGCGGTCATTGCTTACCTGAACGCTCAATTAGCCGCCGGCGCGCAGGCGTTGATGGTGTTCGATACCTGGGGCGGCGTTCTGACGCCTCGCGCCTACCGGGAATTCTCGCTGGCCTACCTGGCGCGGATTGTCGCAGATCTAGCGCATAAAACCGGTGACGAGCGCGCGCCAGTGATTCTGTTCACCAAGGGTGGCGGGGCCTGGCTGGAAGCCATTGCCGCCACCGGTTGCGAGGCGGTGGGCATCGACTGGATGGTGGAGCTTGGCGAAGCGCGGCGACGCATCGGTGACCAGGTTGCCGTGCAGGGCAACCTCGATCCAGCCGTGTTGTACGCTGCGCCCGACCATATCCGTCAACAGGTTACCGAAGTTCTGACTGATTTCGGCCCCGGCCCCGGCCATGTGTTCAATCTGGGGCATGGCGTGCAACCCGGCGTTAACCCTGAACATGTCCGGGTGCTGGTGGAAGCCGTGCATGAATTGAGCAAACCTTATCACTCTGGCGTCGGACGTTAAACGGGGTACCCAGTGAATCGCATCATGCCCCTGAAGCCCGCCAGCTCCCGTATCCTGTCCTCCGGGGTCGTGGTCGTGCATTGGACCGGCGAACATTACGACTATTTACTGCTGAGAGCCTACAATTACTGGGATTTTCCCAAAGGCGTGGTGGAAGTCAATGAATCCCCCCTGCAAGCGGCGGTCCGTGAAGTGGAAGAGGAAACCACGCTGACCGGACTGCGGTTTCGCTGGGGCGATGTCTACCGTGAAACCCACCCTTATAACCAGGGGCGCAAGGTGGCCCGCTACTATATTGCCGAATCGCCAGACACCGAGGTCCAATTGCCCTTGAATCCCGAGTTAGGCCGTCCCGAGCATAGCGAATTCCGTTGGGTTAGCCGCACTGAAGCCTGGAACATGTTGACGCCGCGCGTGCGGGCGATTCTGGAATGGACCGATGGCGTCATCGCCCGGCCCGTTCGGCGTTTGTAGGCGCTTGACGCCATTATTTCAACTTTCCCGGAGATTCCGATGTCCCAAACTTATCAGACGCTGACGTTTCATCATCTCGAAGCTGGCGCTGGCTATTTCCGTCCAAAGCAGCACCTGCCCGAGCACATCACCGCCGATGATCCAGCCCTGTCGGTAATGACCGATCTTAGCCTGGTGACCACCTATACCACGGAATTAGACACCCCATTGAACAAGGCGCGTGAGACGATGATGAAGCGCGGGGTGCGCATGTTGTTGGTGCGTGATGCTGAGGGCCATATTGTCGGGTTGATCACCAGTCGCGATATTGAAGGCGAAAAGCCGGAGCGCATCCTGGCCAAGGCAGGCGGCAGTTGGGAAGATTTGCTGGTTGCCGATATCATGACCCTGCAACCGAAGCTGGAAGTGTTGTTGATGGAGGACGTCGCGAAAGCGCGGATCGGCGACATCATCGCGACACTGCGGCAAGTGAATCGGCAACATGCGATGGTCGTGGACATCCACCCTGAAACCAACCGCTTGGCGGTGCGCGGCATCTTCTCGCTGTCACAAATCGGCTTGTTGCTGGGATTGGAGATCGACCCGGCGCTGCATGCAACAACCTTCGTTGATCTGGAACAGGCCGGCATCGATTATCCCATTACTAGCAGTGACTTATTGCCATAGAAGGCAAGCCGGTGGGTGGATTTCGATCAAAGCGATGTTTCCAGCGTCTCTATTAAAAGCCGTGGATTAATATCGCTGGCAATAACCGCCTGACCCAAATTACGCAACAGGATCAGCCGCAACCGCCCATCCTTGACCTTTTTGTCCACCGCCATCAAGCGCAGGAAATCATCAGGAGTCAAAGCCATTGGCGGTTGCACCGGCAGGCGCGCGCGCGCCAGCAGAGCGCGAACCCGTTCCACCTGTTCTCGATTTAACCAACCCAGCCGCGCTGACAAATCAGCCGCCATGACCATGCCCGTCGCTACCGCTTCGCCATGCAGCCATTGTCCGTAACCCACCCCAGTTTCAATGGCGTGGCCGAACGTGTGCCCCAGATTGAGCAAAGCCCGTTCACCCGTTTCCCGCTCATCGGCGGCGACAATTTCCGCCTTGTTCCGACAGGAGCGATCAATGGCCTCGCTCAGCGCTGCGGCATCGCGCGCCATGAGCGCCTCCAGGTTCGCTTCCAGCCATTCCAGGAACGGCAAGTCGCGAATTAACCCATACTTGATCACTTCCGCCAAGCCAGCGCTTAGCTCCCGATCCGGCAAGGTCGCCAGGGTATCGGTATCGGCCAGGACGCCAAGCGGCTGGTAAAACGCTCCGATCATATTCTTGCCAAACGGGTGATTGACTGCGGTCTTGCCACCGACCGAGGAATCCACCTGGGCCAGCAGCGTGGTGGGAATCTGGATAAAATGCACGCCGCGCTGGTAGCAGGCGGCGGCAAAGCCGGCCATATCCCCAATTACGCCTCCACCAAGAGCAATGACCGTACAATTCCGGTCGAAGCGATGGTTCAGCAGCGCGGTGAAAATCTCGTTGAGCGTGTCCAGCGTTTTATACTGTTCGCCATCCGGCAAAATCACCGCTTCATGACGCAGACCGTCCAGCGAAGCGCGCACCGGCTCCAGGTACAAAGGAGCAACCGTGGTATTGCTGACCACCAGCGCCTGTCGTCCGGGAATGCAGGGAGTCAGCAATTCAGGCCGCGCCAGCAGACCAGGGCCGATATGGATGGGATAGCGACGGTCGCCAAGCTCAACGTGCAGAGTTTTCATAGGGAAGGTATTTCCTGAATATGGGTAAGAATTTGCTGGACGATGACGCGCGGCGTTTGACCATCGCTGGCGACTATCAGGTCGGCAACTTCCCGGTAAAGCGGGTCGCGCAAGCTAAACAGCGCTTCAAGC
>JAGRHM010000360.1 GCA_020445005.1 Candidatus Competibacteraceae bacterium
TGACCGGCGACGGGGTCAATGACGCGCCGGCGCTCAAACGGGCGGACGTGGGAGTGGCGATGGGGCTGAAAGGCACCGAAGCGGCCAAGGAAGCCGCAGAGATGGTGCTGGCCGATGACAATTTCGCCTCGATCACGCATGCCGTCGAAGAAGGTCGCACGGTCTATGACAACCTGCGCAAGGCGTTATTGTTCACCTTGCCGACCAACGGTGCGGAAGCGCTGGTTATCATTGCCGCTATCCTGTTCGGGTGGGCGCTGCCGATTACGCCTGTGCAGATTCTCTGGGTGAACATGGTGACCGCCGTGACACTATCCTTGGCGCTGGCGTTTGAGCCGGCTGAGGCCAACGTCATGCAACGGCAACCGCGCGATCCCGATGAGCCGCTGGTCAATAGTTTCATGCTATGGCGGATTGTCTTTGTGTCGGTGCTGGTGGTAATCGCGCCGCTGACCCTGTTTCTGTGGCAGACTGAACAAGGCGCATCGCCAGAAACTGCACGCACCGTAGCGGTTAATGCGTTGGTGATGAACGAGATTTTCTATTTGTTTAACAGCCGCTATCTTTACCACCCGATTTTGTCGCGGGACGGTTTGCTCGGTAGCCGCGCGGTGCTGGCGACCGTTGGCATCCTGTTAGTGATACAAATGGCGTTTACCTATTGGCCGCCTATGCAGCATCTATTGGGCGCCACGCCAATTAGCGCTGTTGATTGGGTGATTATTGCTTCAGCGGGACTCGCGTTGTTGCTGCTGATCGAGGTGGAGAAAGCGATTTGGCGTCGGTTGCAGCGGCGCATGGCGGATTGATCCTACCGCGTCCAGGGTTGCGTCCGCGCCACGGATACCCGTTGCAACCGCCAGTGCGCCAGCGCCCAATTCAGGATTTCAGCGGGCGGCGCATTCAACAGATCAGCCGGCGGTTGCTGCCCCAGAAAGCGCAAGGCATCCCACAGCGCCGGACCGGGATTATGGTCATCCAGCGGTGGCGCGCGCGTCTGCTTGCTCAGCTTGTCGCCGCGTTCATCCACGGCGACCGGCAGATGACCATAGCGTGGTCTCGGCAGTCCCAATAACATTTGCAGATATAATTGCCGGGGCGTGGAGTCCAGCAAATCGGCGCCGCGAATGACCTCGGTTATGCCCTGATCTGCATCGTCGACTACCACTGCCAGTTGATAGGTAAACAGCCCGTCGGCCCGACGGATAACAAAGTCGCCGACCTCGCTTTCCAAACGCTGATGGTATTCGCCTTGAACAGCGTCCTGGAATGTCAAGCGGGTATCGGTCACCCGCAAGCGGAATGCGTGAGGACGACCCGGTTGACGCGGGCCGGTGCGGCAGTAGCCGGGATAGAGAGGACTACCGTCTGCGCCGCGTTGACATCCCGCCAGCTCCCGGCGCGTACAAGTGCAGGGATAAAGCCGCCCGGCGCGCGACAGTTCCTCCAGCGCCGCCTGGTAACGCTCGGTCCGCTGACTTTGAAACCACACGTCGCCGTCCCAGAGCAATCCATAGCGTTCGAGGGTCTGCAAGATGGCGTCTGCTGCGCCTGGCGTGGTGCGCGGGACATCCACATCCTCGATGCGCACCAACCATTGACTTCGCTGAGTGCGCGCTTCCAGGAAACTGCCCAGCGCGGCAATCAGTGATCCAAAATGCAATGGACCCGTAGGCGAAGGAGCAAACCGGCCGCAAACCGGGCCGGGTTTGGCAAGCATCGAATGAACCAGAATTCAACGGGGTCCTTCGCGGACCTCTTCCAGCGTTTTGCAATCAATGCATAACGTAGCCGTTGGCCGGGCTTGCATCCGCGGCAACCCAATTTCCATGCCACAGGCTTCGCAATAGCCATATTCGCCATTGTCAATTTGGGCCAGAGATTCGTTGATTTTCTTCAGCAACTTGCGTTCCCGGTCGCGGGTGCGCAATTCTAGACTGAATTCCTCTTCCTGAGTAGCGCGGTCGTTAGGATCAGGGAAAGCCGTGGATTCATCCCGCATGTGATTGACCGTGCGATCCACCTCGTTCAACAGACTTTGCTTCCAGTCGAGCAGCACTTGGCGGAAATGCGCCAGTTGAATGTCGCTCATGTAGTCTTCACCCTTGGCGGGTGGATGGGAAGCAGGTATTTCCTGGGGGAGCGGGTGGGTGGAAGCCATCGCGATTCCCTCTTGAATGGAGCGAAACCAGCGCGGCGAAGTTTCTCATCGATCATCCGCCGCCACGCTGACATCGATGAGCCATGATGTCATTGATCAAAATGTACAACACCCTTTTTCTCATGGCAAAAAATCTAGTGGTCGGTTTGA
>JAGRHM010000361.1 GCA_020445005.1 Candidatus Competibacteraceae bacterium
CCGCTCAGGCCGCCCGACGAGTCGGCGTTCCGCTCTGGGCTTACCGCCGCCCCTCGTGGCGACCGGAGTCGGGCGATGACTGGCGTTTCATCCCGAACTGGGCCGGGGTACAAGCGGCGCTCGCTGCATTCCAGCGACCATTTTTTACCCTTGGCCTGGAACCCTTGCGCCATGCCGCCGGGATTCCACCGCACCAGCACTGGCGGGTGCGCTGTCTGGCGGCGGAGCCGCCGGCTTCAGTGCGCTTAACCCTGCTTTGCGCGACCGGACCGTTCACGTTGGAACAAGAATTAACGTTCATGGAGGATTACCGGATCGATGTGCTGGTCGCCAAGAACAGTGGGGGAGGAGCGGTTGCGGCCAAGCTCGCGGCGGCGCAGCAATTGCGCATTCCGGTGGTAATGCTGGAACGACCCGCCCTGCCGGTCGCGGATCGAGAATTTGCCAAGGTGGAATCGATAGCAGAGGCGTTGTTAAAGAATGGCTAACTGCGCTAGGGAACAGCCATTTAACCGTTCTGTCGATACCACTCTGCGTGTTCCGTACTGTAGAGATAGGAGTCCATGAAGCGCTTGGGCTCAATCACTCGCCCCACCAGAATCAGCGCGGTGCGGGTAAATCCCTTGGCGGCTACTTTTTCAACAATATCGCTCAATGCGCCAACCACCCCATCCTGATCCGGCCAGGACACCCGGTATAGCACAGCAACCGGACAATCCGCGCCGTAGTAGGGGATCAATTCCGCGACAATATCCGGCAACTTGTCCACGCTGAGGTAAATCGCCATCGTTGCCCGGTGTTGCGCCAATTCCGGAAGACTTTCCCCTTCCGGCATCGGCGTCTTGCCAGCATGTCGGGTGAGAATGACAGTCTGGCTGATCCCCGGCAGCGTCAACTCCCGGCGCAACATCGCCGCTCCGGCAAAGGCGGCGGTCACGCCGGGTATGACTTCGTAGGGAATATCACGCTTGTCCAGCTCACGCATTTGCTCGCCAATCGCTCCGTACAATGCTGGATCACCGGTATGCACCCGCGCCACATCCAATCCTTGCAGGTGCGCGGTGTAGATGTGATAGGTAATGTTATCCAGGCTCAGATCAGCGGTGTTGATGATCCGGGCATCGGGATTTGCGGCTAACACCACTTCCCTGGGCACCAGGGAACCGGCATATAGCACCACTGGACATTCACGGATCAAGCGCTGACCTTTAACCGTGATCAATTCAGGATCACCGGGACCGGCGCCGATAAAATAAACAGTCATTGAAATTCCCCTCGATCCAGGTTTTCCAGCAATTCCAAAGTGACGTCGTCAAAGCGGACAATGCGCTGACCTTGATGATCCTTGAGAAACTCCTCCGCCTCGGCCTGGGTCGCTAAAGGCACGAGTTCATGACCCATCGGCCCCAGCGTATCGGAACCGATGACGTACCAGGCGGTGCGAGCATCGATGCGGATCAGACCATAGTACTCGGTGACGCCCAGGGCGGCAATGTCGGTGATTTGATGATTCGGGGCATATTTTGGCAGGTTAAGCAGATACTTGAACAGATCCTTGGCGCCATCGAAATAATGAACATGGCCATCTTTATAAAGCGCGGTTGCCACCCAGTCCGGATAGAGCGCGACGAACATGCCGCAAACCGGGCAAGTGTCCTTTGGACTGGGACTGAGGAGTTCCAGGCTTTCACTCCAGGCCGGGGAAAGCAGACTTAGAGTCAACAGAAGCGCTACGAACACTCGACCATTCTTAACAAGAAGTCGGTGCGCGCACTCAAACCACCTCGGTGCTACGCGCCATCCCTCCTTGACCAAGAAGGGGAAGAGTTGCGCATTCATTGCCGTTGTCCTTGACTAAGGCGCTGACGCCGTTCCGCCCGCTTTTTGCGGATCATCGCGGTATCCTGGGCCATGCTTTGATAAGCGGCTTGCAGCGCAGCGTCGAAATCGCCCAGTTCCCCACCTTGCTCCTTCCGCACCGCTTCAGCAGCGGACCCGGCCGCGAAGGCAACCTTGCTCTGCTTGGTCATCACGCCCGGCAATTTTGAACCGATCAAATAAGTGGCCGTATCCACATCGACCAGTGGCTTGGGTTCAACGATCGCCCCGAAATCAGCCGCGTAAATGGCTTTCGGCCCTCGGTCCAGATTCAACGCCAGACTAAGGGCGGCGCAATGCAGGGAACAGGTGGCGTCCGCCAAATCATCCTGGTAATGCACCAGATGACGGCTGTAGTGGTATTGCCGACGATCCATGCCGCAATAGGGGCATTTCGGGTATTTGGCTAACTCATTATCCAGCGGCTTCGGGTCGGGCGCAGT
>JAGRHM010000362.1 GCA_020445005.1 Candidatus Competibacteraceae bacterium
CCTGCAGTTAATGAGCATTTACATCTGTACCGTTGCGACAAAGTCCTTGGCTAACCGTAATGTCCCGCTTTCCACCAGCAAAAAGGGCTGATGCGGGGTCAGCCGGCGTTCATTGACCAGGACGCCGTTGGTTGCACCCAAATCCTCGATCCATAGCCCTTCAGCGGCGGGTTGCAGCCGAACATGGCGGCGCGAGAGATTGCCATAACCGGCCAGGCGGTCCGCCAGTGGGGAAACCGCCGGGTCACGACCGACGATGAGTTCCTGATCAAGCGGCTGCTCACCCCAGGGCCAGAGGATGACGATGTGTGTGGCATGTAACGATTCGCCGCAATAAGGGCAGGCGGTGCTGTCCGGGGGCAGGGTCGCTTCGCAATGAGGACAGGCCGCGTGGGCTGTGGGGGATTCTCCAATGAGCGGTGCGGCTTCCGTCGGGGAAATGTGCGCGATGGACACACCGCATTGCGCACAGCGGATCACGGCTACCGCGTTTTCGCGCCCGCAAGTAGGGCAGAGTCTCACCCGCGCCATGACACATCGCCCAGTTGCACGCCGCGTTCGGCGCAGTGTTGCTCCAGGCGCGCCAGATCGCCCGGCCCCGGAATGCCGATGCCCCACATCCGTTCGGCGTCGACGACGATTTGAAAAGGTCGGCGTTCGACTTCAAAAGACCGATAGGGCGCGTAGCGTTCCTCGCCTCGTGGTGACAGGGGGATCAGCGGTTGATTGGCGGAACCGCGCCAGATGAGCCGGGTGGGCTGATGCGCCTGGAACGGTTCGGGAATCAGGGCATCCAGCAAGATCAGGATCGGGGCAAACTCTTTTTGCAAACGCGACCAGGGCAGGCCGCTGTAGCAAAGAATGTCGAAGTTTAACCCGGCGTCCTCTCGCCAGTCGTGGAGCGCCTGCAACAAGGTCCGCAACGCTGCGGGCTGCGCGAAGGGTTCGCCGCCGGAAAGGGTAATGCCTTCCAGACCGTTCTGCGCCATCTCCTGACACCAGGCCATCAGCAGGGGCAAGGGCAACTCCTGGTCAGCGGTGAACGTCCAGGTATCCTGGGACACACAACCGGGACAGGCCAGCGTGCACCCTTGCAGCCAGAGTCCAATGCGCCGTCCGGGACCTAAGGCCGTCACGGGATAATGGGCTTTGTTCAGGGCGATCATCGTGGATGGCATGATTGATTCCCCTCCTTGGCTAAGGGGGGAAAACCAAAAACCAATCACTGCCCGTCGCGCACGAGCCGCGCATGGATGTTGAGTGCCTTACCGTCGGCACCCACGCCGCCATAGTAAAAATTGACGAACCACGCGCTGCCCGAACCGTAAGCGTAGACCGAGGAGGACCAGTACAACCCGCTTGGCGTATTTGGAAAAGCCGGTTGAAAAAGGGTTGGTCTTTCATAGTCGCCTTTGCATAGCTCACCGGTATCGTTCCAAATTTTGGGCTGGCCGCTGGATGAATAAATGAGGGTTTGTAATTCTTCCTTCGTTGGCACTCGCCAGTCACGATAACCCGCATAACCGCCTTGACAATTCAACGCTTTCGCCGCATCCAATGCTTTCTGCCAAGTATATCTTTTGGCTTCTCCTATACAGGTCTCGTTCTGCCACTTCTGCCCCAACGAAAAGCACATCCATTGCAAGCCGGTTTCCACATCGGTCACCGTACCGTCGCCATTATCCAAATAGCGACTGGCCATCAATAGGCTTAAAGAACGCAATTTGGGCAAGAACGTCCTGATGGCCAGCACCGCGCCCTTGTGCAGCGACGAAGCCAATAATGCACTGAACCAAGCCGGACGCTCAAACGACTCTTGCATCAGCGATTTCATCTGTGCTGCAAGCGCATCTTGGAATATCGGCGACTCGGTGGCCAGCAATAAACTGGGTAATAAGGCCACGACAAGATCTGGTTGCGATTTAGCCAAAAAACGATTATTCATCAGCGCAATTTGCCAGGTTTCCTCATAATTCTTTACAGTAGTCCGCCAATCCGTTCGGATTCGCTGGCACTCTACATTCCCCGCCCTTGCATAAATCTCTAATACATCCCGCTGATATAAATCAGACACCAACCCCCGACACGCCTCATCTCCTTGATTCGCCTGATTCGCCGTCGCGATTAAATCCTCCTTTGCTAGACTCCATTGCTTCCACACGGGCGGCAAATCCGGAGCGATCTTCACCAACACCCGCAACAACCGCTCATCGGCGCTCATGTTCTTCGCGTCCAGTACATCCAGTACGGCCCGTGTTAAATCCTGATCGCCCCAATCATTGCGGAGCCAATCGGTGATGAACCCCCGCCCCAAATCCTTACTGGCCGTTGCCCAATGCCGGGCCATTTGCAGCGCCAGTTCCCGCGCCGTCCAGCACTCCTCACCCCCCAACCGATAAGGTCGGGTGGCGCGCGCTTCCTGCGTGGAACGCTTCTCGGCGGGCAACTGTAGCGTGGCATCCCCCGCCAGCCAGCGCTCAACCTCGACTCCGCCCCAACGCTGCTTCGGATCGCGCAGCAACAGTCCCCGGCACAGCGTCCGCCACGGCTCCGCGACCCCCTCCACGGGGATGCCCTGCACGGTCAACTGATATTGCATCACCACCGGCGACAAACCGGCAAACGGATGCTGCCCGGTCAACGCTTCCACCAGGATCATCCCCAGCGACCAGTAATCCGCTGCGGTGCCGATCACGCCGGTCGCCGCTTCCGGGGCGCTGTACTGCACGGTGCGGTTCATCGTGGTGAAGTGCAACGTGGCTTCCGCCAGCGAGGCGATGCCAAAGTCGGTCAACACCAGTTGCAGCGGCTGCCGGCTCCGCACCAGCACATTCGCCGGCTTCAAATCGCGGTGCAGAATGTGATGCGTATGCAGTTCCGCCAGCGCCGCGCTCAGTTCCACCAGAATTTCCCGGACCTGCGTCTCCGCCAGCGCGCCCTCGGCCATCCAGTCGCGTAAAGATCCCTGCTCAGCGTATTCCAGCAACTCATAGCCGATGCCCTCCGATTGCCCATACTCCAACAGGCGCACGACATGGCACGGCGCTTCGGCATTGATCCGTTGCAACACCTCGCTCTTGGGCTGAATGCCGGGCCGGTACAATTTGGCGACTGCCTGTTGTCCAGGTTCAATGCAGGATTCCACGACCAGCAAATCCGCTTCCGCGCCTTGGGTCGGCAAATGCCGCACCACCCGGTAACGATCCGCTAGTGCCGCCGGGAGACTGAGCAGACTGGCCCGTTCCGTGGGCGCTGCATCGCGCACCGTCGGCGCAGGGCCGTCCAGGCGCGTCACGGCAAGTGCATCATGCACGGTCGGCGCGGGGGCAGGGCGGGCATCAGCAGGCTGTGACATCAGGAAAGTCTCCGATTCGGTGATCCACTCAACAACACATTTTCGGATATTACAGAATTTTCCCCTCCTTGGATAAGGAGGGGTGGCGCGGCAGCGCCGGGGTGGTTCGATCTTTTACGCCCTCGTCTGCCGTCTAATCTCGCACAAAACACCCTCCAGATTCGCCATCACCTCGCGATTTTCAAACCGCACTACTCGCAATCCCAGGCTGACCAGATATGCCGTTCGTTCGGCATCCTGCTGTTGGGCACTTTCGCTATCGTGGGCCGATCCATCGAGTTCAATCACCAGCTTGGCGGCAGGGCAGTAAAAATCGGCGATAAACGGGCCAATACTGGGTTGGCGTCTGAATTTTAGACCGTTGAGTTGGCGGTGTTTCAAGGCTTGCCATAAGCGGATTTCCGCCGGCGTCATGGCGGAGCGTAATTCTTTGCGGCGCGGTTTGAGTGGTTGGACGTTGTGTAGCTGCATGATGTTGGCCTTGGTCGAACCACCCCGGCGCTGACGCGCCACCCCTCCTTATCCAAGGAGGGAAAAATCAAAAAGCCAATCACTGTCCGCCGCGCACGAGCCGCGCATGGTGGCCGTAGCTCCCATTGCCGCCGAGCAAGTTGCCTTTGCTGAAGTTGACGACCCACGGGTAGGCCGGAAGGGGGGAGGGCGAGGAGGACCAATAAAACCGATCTATTGATGTATTGGGAAAAGCTGGCTGATAAATAGTGGGTATTTCATAGTGGCCGGTGCATTCTCCTGTTTCATCGTTCCAGCCCCATCTCCTAGTACTAGAGCAATAGATCAAGGTTTTTAATTCTTCCCGTGTCGGCACTCGCCAGTCGCGATAACCTGCATAACCACCTTTATAATTCAACGCATTCGCTGCATCCAATGCTTTCTGCCAAGTGTAGCTTTTGGCCTCACCGACACAGGTATCATCTTTTTTCCATGTCTGCCCTAATGAAAAGCGCATCCATTGCAGGCCCGTTTTCACGTCAGTGACCGTACCATCATCATTGTCTCGATAGCGACCGCCCATCAATGCACTTAAAGAACGCAATTTAGGCAGGAACGTCCTGATGGCCAGCACCGCGCCCTTGCGCAGCGATGAGGCCAATAATGCACTGAACCACGCCGGACGCTCAAACGACTCTTGCATCAGCGATTTCATCTGTGCTGTAAGCTCATCTTGGAATATCGGTGACTCGGCGGCCAGCAATAAACCAGGCAGAGCTACGACAAGATCAGGTTGTAATTTGGCCAAAGAACAATTATTGGTCCGCGCCGTTTGCCAGGTTTCCTCATAATTATTTACAGTAGTCCGCCAATCCGTTTGGATCCGCTGGCACTCTACATTCCCCGCCTCGGCATAAATCCCCAACACATCCCGCTGATACAAATCAGCCAAAAAATCCCGACACGCCTCATCCCCCTGATTTGCTTTATTCGCCGCCGTGATTAAATCCTCTTTCGCCAGACTCCACCGCTTCCACACTGGCGGCAAGTCCCGGGCCATCTTCACCAGCACCCGTAACAACCGCTCATCGGCGCTCATTGTTGAATCATCCAACACATCCAGCGCCGTCCGCGCCAGATCCTGATCGTGCAATTCCGTCCGCAGCCAGTCGGTGATAAACCCACGGCCCAAATCCTTACTCGCCGCCTCCCAATGCCGCGCCATTTGCCCCGCCAGCTCCTGCGCCGTCCAACAATCCTGACCACCCAACCGATAGGGCCGCTGCGCCCGCGCTTCATTCACGGAATGATTCTCAACCGGCAACCGCAACGTCGCATCCCCGGCCAACCACCGCGCAATCTCCGCCCGACCCCAGCGCTGTTTCGGATCGCGCAGCAACAACCCTCGGCACAGCGTCCGCCAGGGTTCCGCCACGCCGCTGCAATCCACCGGTTGTGTCACCAACTGATAACTCAACACCGCCTCCGACAGCCCGGCGAATGGATGCCGCCCGCTCACCGCCTCCAGCATCACCATCCCCAGCGACCAATAATCCGCCGCCATCCCAATCACCCCGGTCGCTGCTTCCGGCGCCGCATAGCGCAAGGTCCGCGCCGTGGTCGTGAAGTGCTGCGTCGCTTCCGTCACCGAGGCAATGCCAAAGTCGGTCAAAGCAATCCGCAACGGCTCCCACTGCCGAATCAACACATTCTCCGGCTTGATGTCCCGGTGCAGAAGGTCGTGCTGATGCAGCATCGCCAGCGCCGCGCTCAACTCCCGCACCAGCGCCCGAATTTGCTCCTCCGCCAGCGGCTCCGCTGTCAGCCACTGCCGCAACGAACCCTCCGGCACATACTCCAGTACCTCATAGCCATGCCCATCGGCCTGGCCATACTCCACCAGCCGAATCACCTGTTCCGGGGCTACCGCGCTGATTTTCGCCAGCACCTCGGGCTTAACCACGATCCCATAGCGGTAAATCTTGATCACATACCGCTGCCCGTCGGCCAACGCCTCGACCAGCAGCAAATCCGCTTCGCCGCCCGCGGCGGGCAGCGGTTGCACAATCCGATACCGCGCCGCCAGCGTGGCCGGCAGTTGCATCAAGGTGCGGGGTAAAGAAGCGTCATCGCGGATCGTCGCGTCAGGCGCATCCCGGCGGGTGGCGTCGGGAAGATCGCGGACGGTGGCGGCGGGGGCAGAGCGGGAGTCAGGGGGTTGTGACATCAAAAAAATCTCCGATTCGGTCCTTCAACTTACTAACACATTGAAGGATAATACAGAATTTCCCCTCCTTGGCGGAGGCGGGGTGGCGCGCCGCGCCGGGGGGTTCGACGAGGTGATTCCAGGTTTCAACGCTCCCGTTGCCGCCATCGTCCGGCAGTTTGCCGTCTTTGCACCCGGCTGGGTCGTTGCACGGCATCCGGTTGCACGCATGGCACAGGGAGTTCACCGGGCGCATGAGCGCGCAGAGGCTGGCTGGCGATGCCCTGTTCTTCCAGACGTTGCAGCAATTCTTGATGCGCGGCGCACCAGGCTGCTTCCATCTCCTGATCGCGGCGGGCCTGTTCGTTCGAGGCGGTGGCGCGGTCTTCGCTCACCCGCACCACGTTGAGATTGAGATCACCCGCTTCAGGCTTGACCCGCAGCCGCACGTAGTAGTCGCCCCAGTCCGGTTGCTGAATATGCGCGACGCCGCCCTCGACAAACAGGGTGGCAAAGCCGGGTTCTACGTCATAGCCGAGTTCCGCCAGGGTGTCGCCGATCACTTGTTGCGCATAGCGGCGCGCGGCGTCCCGTTCTTCCTGGCGCTGGCGGTGCTGGAGCGCCGTGCGCTGCGCCTGGTTGAGTTGCTGGATGTGTTGGCGCACTTCAGTCGCCAGGGCGTCCGCTTGGGCGGCGCTCGCCGCGACGAGAAAGGCATCGCGTAACGCGAGCAAGGTCGGCGGGGGATGGCCTTGATCCTCGTCGTTCAGGCGACTGAACAGACGTTGCCATTCGGCGGGGCGGTCTGTGGTGGGGAGCAGGTCGGCGTGGACGTGGAGGACCTCGGCAGCGGTGCGCAGGGGAGTAGCGGCGTCCTGACTGAGTTCCGCCAGCAGGGTTTTCGCGGTGTGGTTGGCGGCGGCGCGTTCGCTCAACCGTTGCAGATCGGCGCGGGCCTGGAGGAGTTGTTGATTCAGCCGGTCCCGATACGACCGGAGCACGTCGAGCGTGTCGTCTACCGGCGGCGCGGGCGGAACCAGGTCGATCGCCCAAGACTCGGCCGGGTAGCGGTGCTGGAGATCGGCCAGAATTTGCGGCAGGGTGGCCCAATCAGCACGGGTGCGGGCGATGGCCTGCTGACAGTCTTCCCGTGCCTGGCGCTGGCGTTCGGCCTCTCGTTGCTGTTGCAGGCGAGCAGAATCAACCGTGTAGCGATAGCATTTGGGACCGCTCATTTTAGGCCAACTCCACACGGTACACATGGTCGTCGAGGCGCACTGCTGTCACGGTAAGCGGTTCATGTTGGGGATCGGCTTCCAAATGGAACAGGGCACGGGCCAGGGGATTGACGAAGGTGGTTTCCAGCCGGTTGCCGATGCCGCGCCCGCCATCGCTCAGGTCCTGGGTACACCAGTCCAGCAGTTGTTGCCGCACCGGTTCCGGGACGTGCAGGGTGCGTTCGTGTTCGTCGGCGATGCGTTGGGCGATGCGCGCCAGCATCCCGGCAAAGATCTGTTCGGCAATGGCCGGTTGAATGAAGTCGAACACCACGATGTTGTCACCGATGCGGTTGAGGATTTCCGGGCGACCCAAAGTGAATTTGAAATAGTCGGCGATGGCGGTGCGCACCTGACGCTCAACCTGTTCGTAGGGTTCGCCGGGCTGGACCCGCAAGCGACGGGAGCCAGTGTCATCTTCGACGGTGATGCCCAGATTGGAGGTGAAAATCAGGATCGCTTCGGAGAAATACACGGTGTCGCCGCGCCCGTCGGTCAAGCGTCCGTCTTCGAGGATTTGCAGGAATTTGTCGAGAATGCGCGGGTGAGCCTTTTCAATCTCGTCAAACAGAATCACGCTGAACGGACGAGCGCGGACCGCGTTGGTCAGTTCGCCGCCGGCGTCATAGCCGACATAACCGGGCGGTGCGCCGAGCAGGCGGGCGTCGGCGTGTTCGGCGGCGAATTCGCTCATGTCGAAGCGGATGTAGGCGCGTTCATCGCCAAACAGCAGTGCGGTCAGGGCGCGGGCCAGTTCGGTTTTGCCGACGCCGGTCGGACCGGCAAAGAACAGCACCCCGCGCGGACGACTGGACGTTACGGCGGTGTGCGCGCCGGTGAGTCCCATCACCGAGCGCATGAGGATGTCCACGGTTTTGATGATCGCCGGTTTTTGGCCCTTGACGCGCTGGCCAATGATGTCAGCGGCGTCCCGGATGCGTTCGCGCAGGTAGGCTTTTTTCCAGGGGTTGTCCCGTTCGCCGACCTGGAAACAGCGCACCGCGTCGCCGATGTCGGCCAGCGGCAGGTGTTGCGCCTCGGCCAGTTGGGCAATGGCGAACAGGCTGCGCAGGCTCAGTCCTTCGGTCAGTTGGGCGAAGCGGTTGGCGAATTCCCGGTGCTGTTCGGGGACGGCCTGGTCATGGTCAGCGAAGGACGACGCCAGCAGTTCCGCCGCATGCCGGCGCGCGTCGAAGTCGGGCGGTGAGAGCGTCAGACGGTGGAGGGCTTCGTTGTCCAAGGTGAGCCAGGAGGGCAGATCGGTCTCGCGATGGCACAGCCAGAGCAGTGGGTTGAACAGCGGAGGACGGTCCGGGGCAGCGATAATGGGATGGGCGACGTAGGCGAGTTTTTCGCAGGCGGTGAAGAATTCGTGTTCGGCCTCGCTGAGTTGCTGGACGCTGACCGGCACCCGCGAGGCGGCGTCAATGACGGCGGCGGCGCGCACTGGGGCGGTGATCAGCGCGCGCAGGACGGTGGGCAGGCGGTTGAGACTGATGGGAACCGGGTGGCCCTGGAAATCCTGGTTGAGCGTGCGTTGCGCAAGTTGCCGAGTCGTGGGGGTGTCGGGATGGAGGCGCAGTCCATCCACCCGGTCATAAACCAGCAGGTATTGATAGCCATGAAGGGCCAACCCTTCCCAGAGACCGTCCAGGATCGGCAGCAGGACGGTTTGCCCGTCGAGGGGCGTCAGGAACAGGTCGCGAATCGGCCCGGTGAGCAGGAATTGCGGGCGAATGCCGAGCAGGCGGTGCAGGTCGGCCATCCACCGGGGCCAAGCGGGCGACATCGGTGAGGGCGTCATGATTCCCCGGCTTCCTGTGGGCTTCGTATTAACGACGATGGTTTTTTGGTCAGGCATGGTCAATATCAGAGCGCAATTCATCTTCATCCAGATCAATGACCGGTACGCCATAATCCGGTAGCCGTAGTAAAAAACTGATTCGATCCATACCGGCCAACTCTGCCGCCATTCCGGATGAAAGTTTTTTCATCTCATAGAGTTTTACCGCCATTGCCATTTTGGCTTGCTGTTCAAATTCAACCGGTGTTTGGTGTAAAACATCCGGTAGATAGTTGGAATATGGAATTTGCATCAGCATTAAAAAATCTCCAAAAAATTCAAATGGATGGGTTATCTAAAGTGAGTGTTAACAAATTCCCCTCCTTGGATAAGGAGGGGTGGCGCGCCAGCGCCGGGGTGGTTCGATCTTTTATTCCTTGGCCCGCCGTCTAATCTCACACAACACCTCCTCAAAACTCTCCATGACCTGGCGATTTTCAAACCGCACCACTCGCAATCCCAGGCTGACCAAATACGCCGTCCGTTCGCCATCCTGCTGTTGGGCGGCTTCGCTATCGTGAACTGATCCATCAAGTTCAATGACCAACTTGGCGGATGGGCAGTAAAAATCGGCGATAAACGGGCCGATGCTGGGTTGGCGCCGGAATTTCAGACCGTCGAGTTGGCGGTGTTTCAAGGCTTGCCACAGGCGGATTTCAGCGGGCGTCATGGCCGAGCGCAGTCCTTTACGGCGCGATTTGAGCGGCTGGATGTTGTGGACGGTCATGGTTGTGGCTTTGTGAATCGAACAAAGCTGTCTCTAGCCCCTCTTTTTTTGTATCGCCTTTAGCTCCTCTGCCCTCTTGTTTTGTCTAAAAATCATATTAATCACCTCTATCTTTTCGGAAAAAGTTGAACTTTTTATTCGGACTGAATTAGCCTCTTTTTCTGCATTTTCAAGACACTTTATCGTTTCATCTAACATACTTTTTGTCCTATCAATAGTTTCATAAATACCTAGTATTCCTGAAAGAGTATTTTCAAAATTTTTCAATAGATTTCGATATATACTTACTGATTCATCCAGAGGCGCTATTTTAATTTTTAGCGCCTCAACGGCTTCTTTTAATTTAGTAGGACTGGCATAAAAACCTGCATAGATATTGCTTTCTATTTGGCTCAGATCATTCTTAACTTCTCGATGCTCCATCAAGTGAGAAAATTCCTGACGAAACGGTTCCAATACAGCCATCAAGGATTCCATGCGTAATTGAGATTCGAGAATAGTACACAAAGCTAAACTCATCCCACTGACGGGTTTATTCAACCCTTTTTTAAGATAATCTGGAGGATTTTTCAGTGCTTTGAATAATTTTTTTATTTTTGCTGCTAATTGAGCGCCAAACGGTGGCGAACCCGTCACCAACAACAAGGCCGGCAATACTGTCGCTTGATCAGGGCGCCATTGTGCGGAAGCACCTTGCTTGATCATTTTATTCCAGGCTTGCTGATGTTCATTGACCGTTCCCTGCCATTGTTCTCTGATTATTTGACATTCAACATGCCCCGCCGCTGCGTAAATGGCCAATACATCCTGTCGATAAAGCTCCTCCAAGGTTTTTTGATGAACAGTATTGCCATTTATCGCCGAGTTCGCCAGCGCCATCAGATCCTCCTTCGCAAGGCTTGATTGCTTCCATACGGGCGGCAAGTCGGGCGCCATGCTCACCAACAAGCGCAACAACCGCTCGTCATCCTTCATCTTCTTGGCATTGCTTAAATCTAACAGGACACGGGCCAAATCCTGGTCGCGCAATTCATCACGCAGCCACGGCAGGATAAAACCTTGGCGCAAGTCCTTAACCCCCTCCTCCCAATGCCGGGCCAATGCCACCGCCAATTCATGGGTTGTCCAACATTCCACACCTTGAAACTTGTAAGGGCGATAATGCCGCCTGGCTCCCTCAGCAAATGGCGTTTCCGTTGCAACGTGCAAACTCACATCCCCCAGCAGCCACCGCTGAATCTCCGCATGACCCCATCGCTGTTTCGGATCGCGCAGCAACAACCCTCGGCACAGCGTCCGCCACGGTTCCGCCACCCCGCTGCAATCCACCGGCTGCGTCACCAGCTGATAGCTCAACACCGCTTCCGACAGTCCAGCGAACGGATGCCGCCCGCTCACCGCCTCCAGTACCACCATCCCCAGCGACCAGTAATCCGCCGCTATCCCAATCACCCCGGTCGCCGCTTCCGGCGCGGCATAGCGCAAGGTTCGCGCCGT
This sequence comes from Candidatus Competibacteraceae bacterium, assembly GCA_020445005.1. Classification (GTDB taxonomy): domain Bacteria; phylum Pseudomonadota; class Gammaproteobacteria; order Competibacterales; family Competibacteraceae; genus UBA2383. The sequence goes on from JAGRHM010000362.1 coordinate 11,356, forward strand.
GGTCGTGAAATGCTGGGTCGCCTCCGTCACCGAGGCAATGCCAAAATCCGTCAAGGCGATCCGCAACGGCTCCCACTGCCGAATCAGCACATTTTCCGGCTTGATGTCCCGGTGGAGAAGGTCGTGCTGATGCAGCACCGCCAGCGCCGCGCTCAACTCCCGCACCAGCGCCCGAATTTGCTCCTCCGCCAAGGGTCCCGCCGCCAGTCGCGCCCGCAACGAACCCTCCGGCACATACTCCAATACCTCATAGCCATGCCCATCGGCCTGGCCGTAATCGATCAGCCGAATCACCTGCTCTGGGGCTACCGCGCTGATTTTCGCCAGCACCTCGGGCTTAACCACGATCCCGTACCGGTAAATCTTGATCACATACCGCTGCCCGTCGGCCAGCGCCTCGACCAGCAGCAAATCCGCTTCGCCGCCCGCGGCGGGCAGCGGCTGTACGATCCGATACCGCGCCGTCAACGTCGCCGGCAGTTGCATCAAGGTGCGGGGTAAAGAAGCGTCATCGCGGATCGTCGCGTCAGGCGCATCCCGGCGGGTGGCGTCGGGAGCATCGCGGACGGTCAAGGCAGGATGGGGATCAGCTGGTTGCGACACGAGACAGGCTCCATGAAATGGGGACAATACGGTTCATTTTAGACGAGATCGCGCCCTCAGATGAAAACTGTGAGTGACGCACCAAAGCGCCCGCTTCCCTCAGTTCGACAAACCATCTTACAACTATTTATTTTCTACTGAATCGAGAACTAAAAATTCCACTACGGCGCGGTGACCCGATGGACTTCGGTCAGGATCTCGATGTGGAGGGCTTTGCAGGAGGGTACGCTGCGCGTCGGTGAGAGGGCTAATGCCGGTCAGGGTTAGCTAGCCCAGGTCGGTTCAGGATAGGTGTAATGAATGGCGCTTCAAGATTTATAGCCATCCTCACTCGGTCGTAGACATTTCTCTCCCTGGATAAGGAAGTCAGCCATCGTATTGAAGATACAAGAGAATAATCAATTCTGGTTTAGTCTTATTTTAATATGATGGTATAAATAACGTTCTTCAAAGGCTCCATTCCGAAGTCGCTGTCTCCCTGTCCTGTGCTTTAGCGAACGCCCGCAACTCCGCAGGCGTGCGGCCACCGCCCGATCTATCAACAACAAGGGTTCCTCCACAGCCGCGCCCGCCACGGTATCACCAAACATCGTGACCGCCTTTTCCGCTCACCCGACTATTCGTTTACTAAGCGGCCATGAAAACCACTAGCGGGTACCTGCGGAGAAAACATCCCACTCCCTCATTATCCAGCAAGCGTAGGACCTCACTCCCCTCTCATCCTTGTCCACAAAACCTGTGGATAACTTTACCTTGAATAGAGAAAATACCAAACTGCCACAATAGGTTAAGCAGTCTCCCACGGGAGGCTGTCATTTAACCATCCAACACCGGCACGGTTCCCGCCGCCTCAATCCACCCCCTGCAACCGCCCTGCATAAGCCGGGCAGGTCTCGACCTCCGCATACAAGGTTGCCGGCAGCTTCAGCACGGACGCATAGCGCCGATGGGGGAGATCCTCCTCAATGACGTACACGTTCCACACCGGCCGCGCGCCATTCGGCAGGAGCAATCCGTGCGCCGCCAGGCGCTGATAGAGCGCCGGACGCGGCCGCCATTCGGCCCGGTCGCGTACCTCGGGTTGGGCGTGCAGGCGCTCGGCGAAGGGCTTGGCCGCCACCCAGAACGCGCCGTCGTGGTACCAGCCCGCGCCGTCCCGGCGATTGAACGTCTCACTCCGCACCAGCCCCCGCAACACATCACGCACCGCGTCGCGCAAGATCAGGCGTTCCTCGTCCTCGGCGGATGCGACCGGGTCCGGCATCTTCTCCGGCGGCGCGGCCGTCCGCTGTTGCGCCGCCACCGTGGCCCAAAACGCGGGCGCCTCCGTCCACGGGAGGTCATGCGCGAGCGCCTGCCACACTTGACGTTGCCCGGCCGCCGGCAGCCAGACCCCCGCGATCAGACTGCCCAGGCCCGTCCCGTCCAGCGCCGCCCATTCCGCCCGTTTCAGCCGCGGCTGGAGCGTGGGGGTGGGGAAAGGCTCCCAGGTCAACGGACAGTGGTGGGGTTGGCCCGAGCGCAAGGCCGTCGTATAGGCGGCGTCCAGGGCATCGCCCAGCACCCGGGTCAACA
>JAGRHM010000363.1 GCA_020445005.1 Candidatus Competibacteraceae bacterium
GCCGTTGGTGATCCACATCTTGCCACCGTTAAGCACATAACGGTCGCCTTTTTTATCCGCCCGCAGTTTCATCGACACTACATCGGAACCCGCGTTGGCCTCGGACATGGCCAGTGCTCCAACATGTTCGCCGGCCACCAGCTTGGGCAGATACCGGGCTTTCTGTTCCATCGTTCCGTTGCGGTGAATCTGGTTCACGCACAGGTTGGAATGTGCGCCATAGGAGAGTGCGACGGCGGCGGACGCTCGTGAGAGTTCCTCCATAACGACGATATGGGCCAGATAACCCATGTTGACGCCGCCGTATTCTTCGTCGACGGTCATGCCGATCAGGCCCAGTTCACCGAATTTAGGCCACAAATCGGCGGGAAATTGGTTGTCATGGTCGATTTGGGCGGCCCGGGGGGCGATTTCCTTGCGGGCGAAGGCGCAAACCGTCTCGCGCAGCATGTCGATGGTTTCGCCCAGATGAAAGTTCAGGCTATATAAAGACATAACTTCTCCTGGTGGGCACGGCAAGTCCTGTGGGCGTTCCTGCGCCCTCAGCGCCGGGTTTTCTTTGAATGATTTTGCAAACCCTGTTTTGTCGCGGAAGTTTATTTACGCTCACCAGAGAGAATAGTTCTTTTTGAGGAAAATCACTTGAATTACTGCCGATCCGCGAATGACCAATAATTGCACTTCATTCATCGATCTCTTAAGCATCCTAATGATCTAAACTACAAACAAGCCTTTCCAGTAAAACGCCTAATTCAGTCACCAGACAATGGTGAAAAGGGGAAAGATCATGAGATCGCTTTTGGCAGTAATGATAGGATTGATAGCGATGGTTTCCTTGACGATTTGTCGTGCGGAGGAACCTACAGTCAAACTGGGAGCGCTTTATAATCTGACTGGCGGCATGTCCTCTATCGACGCGCCGGCCTGGCGCGGATCGCAATTGGCAGCCAATCGCTTGAATGAGAAAGGCGGAGTGTTAGGTGGAAGAATGTTGGAACTTCTGGTCATCGATACCAGGACCGATATCCCGACTATCAAGGAAGCCGCCTTAAAATGGATCGCAAAGCCGGTCGTGGCTGGCCTGGGATACAGCGATAGCGATTCAGTATTGGCGGCAGCGCCTGTCTTTGAAAAACAGAGCATTCCCTTTCTGACCACAGGCGCGACCGATCCATCGCTGCCGCAGAAGATTGGGCGCTTCATGTTTATGACCCCGTTTGGCGATAATGATCAGGCCTATGCTATGGCGGATTTCGCCTATAAAACTCTTAATGCCCGCAATGTCGCGGTATGGATTAATGAATCCACTGACTTCACGCGCGTTCTAGCTAAGTTCTTTAAAGAACATTACCGTGAACTCGGAGGTAAGATTGTTGAGGAATACACTTTTCAAGCGGACCAAAGAGATTTTTCCACCGCTATCGAAAATCTGAAGCAGCTCTCTCCTCAACCGGATGTCATCTTTATTTCCGGTAACCCGGAAGATGCAATGCCCACGGTGCAACAATTGCGGGAAGCGCGCATTCAGCTTCCTATTCTGAGCGGAGATGGTTTTGACATCGACTTGCTGACGCTGTTGGCTAAACCGGAAAACGCAGACGGCGTCTATTTCGCCACACATGCCTATTTCGAGTCGAAAAGACCGGAAGTAACCGATTTCGTCAAGGCTTATCGGGAAGAATACGGCCAGGCCCCGGAAAATTCCTTTGCAGCGTTGGGCTATGATGCGGTGAACCTACTGGCCAATGCCATCGAACGAGCCGGTAACACCGAGGGCGCAGCCATTGCCAAGGCCCTGACTGAAACCCGCGAATTCAAGGCGGTGACCGGCGATATCTCTTTCACGAGACCCAATCGGGTTCCCGTCGTCCCTGTAGGTATCGTGGCCATCAAAGATCAGAAGTACCACTTGATGACCACCTGGACACCATAAGGCAGTGGAGTCTCCCCAAAATTCCATTTCATCGACTACGCTTTTTCTAAACGCCGCGCCGGCAGAGTCCCCGTCCGCCGCCCCGGTGATGACAACAATAAAACGGTGATGAGACCGAATCCGGTTTCCCAGCGAACCGGGAATTGGCTGGAGGAGAATGATGTCTTCAGGAACACCCACGGCGACGCCGGAGGGCGTACAGACCTTCCCGCGCCTGCTTTTCCGTCACGCCGAAGTGCGGGGAGACGCCCCGGCCATCCGCGAAAAGGATCTTGGCATCTGGCAAACCTGGACTTGGTCCGACGTGGCCGAACGAGTGCGCGCCCTGGCCAGCGGCCTGGCGGCGCTGGGCTTCAAGCGCGGCGATAACCTGGCCATCATCGGCGACAACCGTCCTCACCTGTACATGATGATGAGCGCCGCCCAATGTCTCGGGGGCGTCCCGGTGCCGCTCTATCAGGACGCTGTCGCTGATGAAATGCTCTTCGTCCTCGAAGACGCAACCATCCGCTTCGCCGCCGTCGAGGATCAAGAGCAGGTCGACAAACTGCTGGAAGTGTTGCATCTGGCGCCCAAGCTTGAGCATATTATCTATGACGACCCACGCGGGATGCGTCACTACACAGAGCCCTTTCTCCACGACATCCACGCCCTGATGGAGATGGGACGGATTCACAACCGCAATCATCCCGATTTCCTCAACGCCGAGATCGCACAGGGACAGAGTCACGATGTCTCGGTCATGCTCTACACCTCCGGCACCAC
>JAGRHM010000364.1 GCA_020445005.1 Candidatus Competibacteraceae bacterium
GCATTGAAGATCTTGTGCCGGCAGTGTTCGGAATTGGCCTGAGCGAACATCATCAGCTCCACATCCGTCGGATTGCGCTCCAGGCGCAGGAAGCTATCCAGCAAATAGTCGATTTCGTCGTCGGACAAGGCCAGGCCCAGTTCAAGGTTAGCCACCTCTAGCGCCGCGCGCTCACTGTGGAGAACCTCCACCGTGGCCAGCGGGGCCGGCTGCGCCTGGCGGAACAGGAGCGCCGGATCGTCGCCGGCATCCAACACGGTTTCCGTCATCCGGTCATGCAACAAGGGCTTCAAGGCGGCCAATTCGCGATCGCTGAGCGACCGTTCAAATTCCAGGTAGTAAGCAATGCCGCGTTCAATGCGGCGCACCCGATGCAGGCCGCAGTTACGCGCGATATCGGTGGCCTTTGACGACCAGGGGGAAATGGTTCCAGGCCGAGGAACGACCAGGAACAGGGGTGCGCCGGTGGGCGTTCCTTGCGCTTCGACACGGCTCTGGCCGACTAGGGCCAATTGATGCGACAAAAGCTTTCTGGGGCCATAATCGAGCAATCGGTCTAATACCTCACGATCCGGCATAGTCAGCGAACCGTCTACAAAATGGATAAATTCGGCATAGACGCAGGTGATGGCAGGAACCCGCAGACGCAAAGCGGTCAGCAACTTCTCAAGCCGGAATGGCGACAGGGCGGGGCTTCCACGGAAACGGTGCATCGCGAACACTCTCCTGGGTCGGATGGGGAACGCGAAATAATAGCAGTATTCCAAATCCGCTTTTAGCGGATCAACAGTCAGACGCGCTGGCTGGCAGCGTCTATTTCCCCACTCGCAACAATCCGCTCAAACCCTGCTGATCGAGAAAGATATTAGCGCGTTCCCGAATGGCGGTCGCTGTATCAAGTTCAAGGACCTCGGCCAGGAGCGCCTGGGTTTCCTCATAGCGGACACTGCGAATCATCCACTTGATCTTGAGCAAACTACCCAGATTCATGCTCAGACTGTCCACGCCCATCGCCAGCAAGAGCAACGCCGCCGCCGGATCGCCGGCCATTTCGCCACAAACGCTGATGGGCCGACCCGCCGCGCGCGACTGTTCGATGACATGACGGGTCGCCGCCAGGACCACCGGGTGGAGGGGATCGTACAATTTGGCCACTCGGTCGTTGTTGCGATCCACCGCCAGTAGATACTGGGTCAAATCATTGCTACCGATCGAGGCAAAATCGACCATGCGAATCAACGGGTCGATCTGCCAGACTGCGGACGGTACCTCGATCATGATGCCAATCGGCGGCACCCGCACGGTAACGCCTTCCTCCTGTAACTCCATTTCAGCGCAGCGCAGCAGTTCCAGCGCATCCTGCAATTCGCTGACTGTGCTGATCATGGGAAACAGAATCGACAGATTGGCATAAGCGGCTCCGGCCCGTAGCATGGCGCGCAACTGGGTCTTGAACAAATCGGGTTGATCCAGACTAATGCGGATGCCGCGCCAGCCTAGAAACGGATTCTGCTCCGTAATCGGAAAATAAGGCAAAGGTTTATCGCCGCCGATGTCCAGGGTGCGCAGCACGACCGGATGTGGGTCCATGATGCGCAAAACCCGCGTGTAAATAGTGGCCTGCTCCTCTTCGTTCGGAAAACGGTCGCGCAGAAAAAAATGCAATTCCGAGCGATACAGCCCTACCCCCTGCACGCCGCTGTTCCGCGCAGCGGCGATATCAGCAAACAGTCCAGAATTGGCGTATAAATCGATGCGATGATTATCCAGCGTCTCCGCCGGCAAATCACGCAAGTGCTGCAAACCGCGTGAAAGTTCAGCCTCCTCGTTAATCAGCTTCAAGTATTCCTGACGCAACGCCGGGCTAGGCTGGATGCAGACCCGCATCGTATAACCGTCGACCGCCACCTCCCGGCCATTCAGACGCCCCGGCGGCAGGTTGCTGACCCCGAAGACCGCCGGGATGCCTAACCCCCGCGCCAGCAGGGCAACGTGCGAGGTGCTGGTGCCGCGTACTGAAACCAGGCCCTTGATTTTTTCCTGGGGTACATCCAGCAATTGCGAAACGCTGATCTCATCGCCCATCAGGATTGTATTGTCAGGATAGTCACGGTTGACGATCTGTTCGTCCTGCAAACGATCGAGCAGGCGTTGCCCAAGGTCAAGGATATCGGCGGCGCGCTCGCGCAGGTAGGGATCGTCCATTTCCGCGAAGATGTTCGCGTATTCCAGCACGGTGGCGCGCAACGCGCCCGGCGCCCAGTTACCGGCCTGAATGCGCTCCAGGGTGCCATTCACCAGGCTGTCGCTGCTCAACAACAGCGCGTAGGCGTCAAACAAGGCTCGGTCGCCGGCGGACAGCAACAAACGCATTCGCTCGCTAAGGCGCTGCAATTCCGCCAGCTCCGCCGCTACAGCCTGGCGAAAGCGCGCGGCCTCGGCTTCGGGATTATCAATATCCTTATCAGGTGCCCGCTCCAGGGCGGTCGCGGGAAACACCACAACCGCTTCGCCCAATGCGACTCCTCGCGCGCTGGCCACGCCTTCAAGAAACAGCGTGCCGGACAAGGCGTCATCGCCCAACCGCTCTAACGCCTGGCGGATCTCGACCTGAGTGATGCAGCCGGCTAATTGCGCCGCCAGGGTCACCAGAAAGGATTCTTCGTCGGCGGTGTACTTGCGCTGTTCGCGCTGCTGCGCCACCAACACGCCCAATACCTTGCGCCGGCGGATGATCGGCACGCCGATGAACCCGTGGAAGGGCGCTTCGCCGGTGGCGGCGATATAACGAAAAGCGGGATGGGCTGGAGCGTCATCGACGTTGACCGGCTCCGCCCGACTGGCGGCTAATCCGGTCAATCCCTGATCGAATTTGAGACGCACTTTCCCGACTGCGCCGGGTCGCAGACCATCCGTAGCCATCAACACATGTTCGCCGCGCGTGTGATCGGTCATGTAGACCGAGCAAACATCGGTGTGAATAGCGCCCTTGACCTCAACTACAATGAGGTTAAGCGCCTCGCTCAGATTGCGGGTGGCGTTAATGTCCTGCACGATGCGCCGCAGAATATCCAGCATGGAGCCGTCCTCAACAGGCAACAAAGACCGCGAAACCGTTTAAGTCTCCCTGAATATAGCCCTCGAGAAGTCATTTTTCTCAAAACGCCTTCATTGTGAGGCTATCGATGCCGGCTGACCGCGGCGGTATGCGGTGGCCGAACCTCCCGGCTGTCATCCAGAACCGCCGCCTCCGGAAAATCCAGTGCGGGCGCAGTGGCTGTTTCCAGAGCGCAACGCCGCGTCGCAACGACCATTCGGGTAATGACCGGATTCTGGGTATGCTCCATTTGACGCATTTGCAAGACTGTTACCTGCTGAATACTGGTATTTGAGCGCGGCGATTCCAGGTTTCGCGACCGGATCGGAGAGGGCCAGGCTTCCTGATCTTGCGGATCACATAAGACGGACTCGATGCACCGGACCGCCGTCGGCTGCCGAGGCGATGATGCGACCGGTAGAAAAGGCGCCAGTTCGTGCAAAGCCCGCCAATAGACATGGCGTTTGAATGCGACTACGGCGTGCAATGGATACCAGTAATCGACCCATTGCCAGAGATCAAACTCGGGATGCTCAGACAAATCCAGACGCACAACATCTTCGCTACAGCGCATGCGCAGCAGGAACCAGATCTGTTTCTGACCAATGCAGGATGGGCGGCAGCCATGGCGAACCAGCCGCTTGGGCAACCGATAACGCAGCCAGCCCCGCGTGGAGCCGATCACCTGCACATGCTCCGGGCGCAAGCCAACCTCTTCAGCCAGTTCACGGAACATGGCCTGCTCAGGCGACTCATCCCGCTGGATGCCGCCCTGGGGAAACTGCCACGAATGCTGCCCAATTCGCCGTGCCCAGAACAGACGTCCCTCTGCGTTACACAGGATGATGCCGACGTTTGGCCGATAACCCTCCGAGTCGATCACAGTAAAAACCAACGGTTTGAAATGGATTGTTCATATTTATTCTTTCACAATGCAACGCTTTTGACTATCGCAAACCCACGAAGCCGCTATGCTATTAAGCTATCAAGTCCGCAATCTTTGTCATTTTCTGGTCTGTTCGCAACCCTTGTTTCGAGGAGCGATTCACGATGCGCTACTTATGGTACCCGATTTTTCTAATGGCATGGCTGCTCTCTTTCAGCGCCTATGCCCTTGAAGACACGCCACTCGCCGTCGCTGCCGCGCAATATCTGCAATCCATCCGCGATGGCCGCGATCCCACTGGCCAGTCCATCCCCAATCTACTGCGACAGGCGGAGCAACAGGCGCAGAAGAAAAACTGGGCGGAAGCCATTACTTACTACGAAACCGCCATTCTCGCCGGAGCCGGCCAGACCGCAACCTGGCTGGTGCTCAGCCAGGCTTGGCAGAACCAGGCGCAACACCAGGAAAAAAACAATGTCGGTTATGAAATCCGGCAACGCTCGCGGCAGCGCATGGAACAAGCCGCCTGGAACGCCCTGCAAGCCGCCGATGTCCCGCTGGAACGCGCCCGCGCCCTGTTCCGGTTGGGCGAACTGTATGACCGGGACCAAGAACCTAAGAAGGCCATTGCCGCTTACGGTGAAGCCCTGGAAATCGAGGATAATCCGCGCATCGCCAAACGCCATCAGGATCTAGTGAACGCCAACGCCTTCCAGATCAAGGGTGTTGACGTGGAATCAGACAGCGCGACGCCCAAAGTTTGTCTGAATTTCTCCGATGACCTGGCCAAGGGCCGACAACTGCACTACGAAGATTATCTGGTTATCGAACCCGCCATCCAGCCGGTGGTGACGCCCCAGGAACGGCAATTGTGCGTGGAAGGTTTCAGCCACGGCCAGAGCTATGTCATCAAAACCCGGATTGGCATTCCGGCGGCTAGCGGCGAGAGAACCCTCGTCACTCAGGAATTCACCGCCCAGGTGGAAGACCGCAAGCCCACTCTGGGGTTCCGGGGCGCGACCTATGTCCTGCCGAAAACCGGCAGTCAGCAATTGCCGCTGACCAGCGTTAATCTGGATCAGGTTCGACTGCGGGTATTGCGCATCAATGACCGTAATCTGCTACGGGAAATCGAGCGGGATCGCATCACGAATCTGCTGGACGGCTACGACCTCAACACCATTGCCAGGCAATCCGGCGAACAGATTTGGCAAGGCGTTTTGACCTTGGCCAACGGCGAGCGCAATCAGGAAGTCACCACCGCTTTGCCCATCAGCGAGATTTTGCGCGATCCGCAGCCGGGCATCTATATCGTCGCCGCGCAATCCGTCAAGGAAGACCCGGATAACAATTGGGAGAACCAGGCCACGCAATGGCTGGTGGTTTCCGATCTGGGCCTGTTCACCATGCGCGGCAACGACGGTCTTCACATTTTCGTCCGCTCACTGTCCAGCGCTCAGCCGGTCGCCCGGGTCAACGTGCGATTGTATGCCCGCAACAATGGCGAGCTGGGCGCGGCGATCACGGACGCCCAAGGTTATGCTCGACTCGATCCCGGTTTGTTACGCGGCGAAGGCGGACAGGAACCGGCGGCGTTGATGGCCTTCGGCGAGGGCGACTACAACTTTCTCGATTTGACCCAACCGGCTTTTGACCTGAGCGACCGAGGCGTTGCCGGTCGCGCTGCGCCGGGCGCGGTCGATGCGTTCCTCTACACCGAACGCGGCGTTTACCGACCCGGCGAAACCGTGCAATTAATGACCCTGATTCGCGACAGTCGGGGTTATGCGCTGCCGGAAGCGCCTTTGATATTGAAGGTCTTTCGCCCAGATGAAGTGGAATCCGCCCAACTGCGTCCCGGCAATCCGGCGCTGGGTGGCTATCACACCACCCTCCCCATGCCGTTGAACGCCCGCACCGGGATCTGGACGGTCAAGGCTTATACCGATCCCAAGGACGCACCGGTGGGCGAGGTGCGTTTTCAGGTCGAGGATTTCGTGCCGCAACGGCTCAAACTGGAGTTGAGTTCCACCGCCCCGGTGCTGAAGCCGGGTGAACCGGTGATGGTCGACATCAATGGGCGCTTTCTGTACGGCGCGCCGGCGGCCAATCTCAAAGCCGAGGGCGAACTGGTGTTGCGCGAGGACGCCGATCCTTACCCAGCCTTCCCCGGCTATCGTTTCGGGCTGGTGCAGGACAGTTGGACTGCGCAACGCTTTCCCGTCGTTCTGGCCGGCACCGATGATCAGGGTAAAGCGCAGGCGGAAGTCCGTCTGAACGAGAAACCGGATACTACGCGACCCTTGCTGGCCCAAGTGCGCGTCTCACTATTTGAACCGGGCGGTCGGCCCGTGACCCGCAGTCTTGACCTGCCTTACCGGATTCAGCCCTTCGCTATTGGCGTCAAGCCGCGCTTTAGCGATGGCGGTGTCAAGATCGGCCAGGAAGCCACCTTCGAGGTCATTGCGGTGGACGCGCTGGGCCAGGCGCAGGCGCACAGCGGGCTGAACGCCAAACTGGTGCGCGAGGAATACCAGTACTACTGGTACTACAACGAAGGCCGCTGGAATTACAAGCTGATCATCCACGACAGCGCCGCCGTCGCCAGTCAGAGTTTGAACATCGCCGCTGGACAGCCCGCCGTGGTGACCCAACGCGGTCTGGACTGGGGCCGTTATCGACTGGATGTACTGGACCCGCAAACCGGCGTGGCGTCGAGCGTGCGCTTCAATGTCGGCTGGTTTGAAACGCCCGGCGGAAGCGACACTCCGGATCAGATGAAAATCACGCTGGATCAGCCGCGCTATCCATCGGGCGCAACGGCTAAAGTTTTCCTGCGCGCGCCCTTCGCCGGTGAAGTGCTATTGAACGTGGTTGGCGACCGGTTATGGTTGAGTAAAACGGTCCGTATTCCCGAAGACGGCGCGACCGTGGAATTGCCGATTCCCGCCGAATGGGGGCCGGGGGTTTACCTGACCGCCACGGCGTTCCGCGTTCCAACCCAGGCCGGCAACGATACCAGCGCCGCTCGTTCCGCCAGTTCACGCGGACCAGGTCGCGCTATCGGCGTCGCCTGGCTGGGTTTGGACCCGGCGGCGCGGACTTTGAACATCACCCTGAACGCGCCCGTGGAATGGAAGCCGCGTCAAACTGTGGAATTGCCGGTCACCGTCACCGGGCTGGAACCGAGTCAGCCGGCCTATCTGACCGTTGCAGCGGTGGATGAGGGCATTTTGCAACTCACTGATTTCAGCACACCCAACCCGGTCGACTACTTTCTGGGCAAGCGGCGACTGGGGATGCAATTGCTCGATTTGTACGGCAAGTTGATTGAACCGGGCGGGCGACCCGGCGCGCTGAAAGTCGGCGGCG
>JAGRHM010000365.1 GCA_020445005.1 Candidatus Competibacteraceae bacterium
CCTTGAGCGAGAGGGACGAGGACATGCGCCATGAAATTTCTCCTTAAACTTAAAAGAACTTGAAATCCTTACCCCTTTCCACCGCCCTCCGGGAGCGGAGATTGCGGCGGAGCGTTACGACTTTGCAGCAAGGTCATACCCTTAAGCATATTCAGAGCTTCGTATAACTGGTAATCGTCCTTCGCCAATGCACTGTCAGAACCCACTGTGGTTTGGGGCATAGGCAGTTGCTGCGATTCAGCGTCATCGGTCGCCGGTTCAGCGCCATTGCCGCCATCATTCTGTAAATGACCGGTCAAGTCCGCTTCCTTGAGCAGCGCGTCATCGGCGTTTTCATTAGCGACCTTGAATGATTTGAGTTCGATGTCGGGTTTGATGCCCTCCGCCTGGATCGAACGGCCATTCGGGGTGTAGTAGCGCGCGGTGGTCAGCTTGACCGCTGCGCCGTTGCCCAGCGGCAGAATCGTCTGTACCGAACCTTTGCCGAAAGTGCGTTCGCCCAGCACCAGCGCTCGCCGGTGATCCTGCAACGCGCCGGCGACGATTTCCGAAGCCGAAGCCGATCCGCCATTAACCAACACGACCATCGGCGCTTTTTCCAGCAGATCACCAGTAGTGGCATTGAAGGTTTGTTCGGAATCCTGATCACGTCCTTTGGTTTGCACGATGACGCCGTCATCGAGAAAATCATCGGCGACATCAACCGCGCCATTGAGTACCCCGCCAGGATTGTTGCGTAAATCCAGGATTAAGCCTTTGAGCGTACCCTGATTCTCCTTTTCAATCGCGTGCAGCGCTTCCTGGAGGTTCATTTCAGTCTTAGCCTGGAACTGAGTGATGCGCAGGTAGCCGAATCCGGGTTCCAGCAGGCGGCTTTTCACGCTTTTGACCTGAATGACTTCACGAACCAACTTGATTTTCAGAGGGTTCTTGGCGCCCTCGCGCATAATGGTCAGCACGATGGGGGTATTCGGTTTGCCGCGCATCCGGGCAATGGCGTCGGATAAGGTCATGCCCTTGACCGAGGCATCATCCAGGCGAATGATTAAATCACCGGCCTGGATGCCTGCGCGTTGGGCCGGCGTGTCGTCAATCGGGGCAATGACCTTAATAAAACCGTTTTCCTGCCCTACCTCGATACCCAGTCCGCCGAATTCGCCGGAGGTGCCAATCTGTAAATCCTGGAAAGCTTCAGCGTCCAGATAAGCAGAGTGCGGATCCAGGTTGCTCAACATGCCACGAATAGCGTTTTCCAGCAGGGCCTTATCTTCGACCGATTCGACATAATCCTGCTTGACAGCATCAAGGACGCTGGTAAAGGTACGCAGTTCTTCAAGCGGCAGACGGTTTTCCGGCGATGCATTCTTTTCGGCTTGGACAGCATAAACCGTTGTTAACGAGATACCAGCCAGAAAGCTCAGCGCCAGCGCCAGGCCAAGTCGGGTTACAGCACTCATTTTCACTCCGCAATGCTCAGGGGAATTATGGAGGTTTCAGATTTCAGATTTCGGAAATGGAAACGGAAAGTTGATCCTGAATTTATCGGGTTTCCAATTGGAAGAATAATCAATCATCGAGATGACGCCCAACTAAGACAACGGGAGCGGCCTGGAAATTGCGCGATGGGGGTGGAAATTTTGGCGATGGCCGAAAAAGGTGTTGGGTTGCCAACAAGACAAGACGGCAACCCAACCTGCAGTGCTGTGTTGCTCAGGCAAATTTGGATTTCGCTGTACTCCATCCAGGCTACGCGTTCCATGCCTGGCGCCTGATGCCTGATGCCTTACTTTGCCTTGCCCTGGTTGGCGACAGCGTCCATCAGTTTCTTCAGCTCCTCGGGATCAGCGAGGTAGTAATTCTTGATGGGGCGCATGTTGGCGTCCAGCTCATAGACCAGCGGCACGGCGGTCGGGACGTTCAGCGCGACGATGGCTTCGTCCGACAGGTCATCCAGATACTTGATCAGAGCGCGCAGGCTGTTGCCGTGCGCGGCGATTACGACCCGCTTGCCGGAACGGATGGTGGGCACCAGAGCATCATGCCAGTAAGGCAACACCCGGTCGATGGTGAGTTTGAGACTTTCGGTGCCGGGTAACACGCGCGGGTCAAGTTCGGCATAGCGCGGATCGTTGCTCGGGTGCATTGGATCGCTTGCTTCCAGCGCGGGAGGCGGAATGTCAAAGCTGCGCCGCCAGATTTTGACTTGTTCCTCGCCATGCTTGGCGGCCGTTTCCGACTTGTTCAGGCCCGCCAGGGCGCCGTAGTGCCGTTCGTTGAGTCGCCAGCTCCGATGCACCGGAATCCAGGCCTGATCCAGTTCGTCCAGCACCGTCCATAAGGTGTGAATAGCGCGCTTGAGCACCGAGGTGTAGGCGACATCGAAGATATAGCCTTCCTTCTTTAGAGTTTGACCGGCTTTTTTCGCTTCCTCGCGGCCCTTGTCGGACAGATCGACGTCTACCCAGCCGGTAAAACGGTTTTCCATGTTCCACTGGCTTTCACCGTGGCGGATAAGCACAAGTTTGTACATGCAATGCCTCCTGATGTGGGGATGTTAAGCATCAAAGCTTTAAATTCTAGGTTTTAAGGCTGGAATCTTCCAAACCTTTCATTCAACGATCATACCCTCAGCCTGGCGATTTCGCCAGTCGCATCCGGGAGTAACGCCGATCATCGACGCAGGGCGCTTCTCCATATCGTTATATTCGATTATACTAATCAATTAAATTTCTACGAAATAACCGGATTTATGGCGCGTAATCAGTGGGCTGGTCTGGAGCAAGACCTGGCCGGCGCGAGCAACTCCCCCCTAAATATTCTGATCGCTCGCGATGAGGATATCGAAAGAGCTTCTCGCTCGATGAAAGCGATGTCGCATCCATTGCGTCTCAAGATTCTGTGTATGTTGGGCGACCGGGAATGCAGCGTCCAGGATATCGTTGAACAGGTTGGCACTTCCCAAAGCAATATCTCCCAGCACTTGGCAATTCTGCGTGATAAGGGCATTCTGATGTGCCGAAAGGACGCTAACCGGGTTTATTATCGGGTAGGCGACGCTCGGACTCTAAGGTTAATCGAGATGATGCAGGATGTGTTTTGCACACGAAATTTGTAGCTGGCAAAGCTCTCTTTCCAGCTTAAAACTTAAAACTTAAAATTTAAAACTTGAAACTTGAAACTTGAAGATTAAGACTTTGATGAATAGGTATTTTTATGAATAGTGAACGAATCATTCGCATTATGGCCGGCGCCTTCGTCCTGCTTTCTCTGGCCCTGGGCGCCCCAGCCAGCCCGCTTTATCACAGCAGCTATTGGTTGTGGTTTACCGCCTTTGTCGGACTGAACCTGTTTCAGAGCGGTTTTACTCGATTTTGCCCGGCGGAGTTGATCCTCTCGAAACTGGGCGTCAAGAGCGCCGGGGATCAGGCGAGTTGCGGGCTGCGTTGAAAAAGCCATGAGTGATTTTACTGAATTTGCTTTACA
>JAGRHM010000366.1 GCA_020445005.1 Candidatus Competibacteraceae bacterium
ATCTAAAAACTGTTTGACTATATTGCTGGAATTCAAATACGTCAGCCTGAAGGATCTGAAATTGACCGGGGAACAAGTACGCGCGAAGTCGCTGGAGGAGCTGGCGGCGCTGCCCGCGGTGACAGCGGAACTGGACGCGGCGGCGGCGCAGGCCCGGCGCTATGGGGCGGCGTTGACCGGGCAGTATGGATTGACTGATCTGCGGCTGTTCGCCGTGGTGGGGGTTGGGTTGGAGCGGGTGGCGTATCAGGCGGTGGGAGCGTCAATCGCTGCAAACAGCGGCTCGAAAACGGCCGTCGCCAGCGCGGTAAATTCACGGTCCAGTGGATCGGCATCCCCAAACGCCAGTTGATAATAAGCGTCGCGGCGCTCCGCCAAACCCGCCCGCTGTTCGCTGCCCTCCCAAGCTTGCCGCGCCGCCCCCAATGCCTTGTCAGGGTCCGGTTCCTTTCCTCGTTCCTGATCTTTGCACAGGCGTTCGACATACGCCAGAGCGCTTTTGGGGAAGAACGGCAACAATCGGCATGATCCCTGCCAATAGAGATCAAGCAAGCTTTTCAGCAACGCCTCCGCATTCTCCAATGGATCCAGCGCTACATCTTGATCTTCCGCCACCCAATGACTTTGCCGGGCAATGCCTTCTGGCGCTGCTACGTTCAGAGCCAGATGATGCAGCCACAGATTCAGATAATCGGTGGCTTTGATCTTCGCCAGCCGGTAGCCTACCCAGCCGCTGGCCGTCATACCGGTCCATCGTCCAGTCACGCGAAAATCGCCCAAGCTCAAATCGACTTCGAGCGGCTCCGTGTCCCGGCGCGGCAACACTCGGCCCAGCCGTCCGGCGAAGCGCGCTACCCGCTCGCTGGCCCCAGCGAACAGGCACTCGCCGACCTGGCCATGCGGCAATGCGCCACTGGCGCGCATGATCGTTTCCATATCCGCTACGGTGCGTCCCTCGCGATGCAGATCCAGCATCTGGTCCAGTAGTTGATAATTCTCCAACCCATCCAGTACAAACGGTTCGCGGGTCTCCAACGCCTCTTCCCCCTCGTCGACCTGAATGCCGAGACGTTCCCGGAGCAACCAGCGGGCCGGGTTCCGGAAAAACCGCGTCAATGTCTCCAAGGTCACGCAGCGCAGCGCCGGTTCCGGTTCCGATAGCGCGCCGGCTAACAGCAGCGGTTTGTCCAACTCGCCGCGCCCGGCCTGACGGCTGGCCGCGATCCATTCCCGCGCGTAACTAAACAGGCGCGCGTCGCCGGTGAAATAACGGCGACTGAAGGCTTGCAAGGGATGGCGCGTCACCACTTGCGCGCTGGCCCGTTCGCCATTCGCTGTCTGAAAGCCCCGGTCTACCACATCCAACAATTCACTGACCAACACCGACGGTGGCAGCGCGGAATTGTCACGAATGCTTTGACCAACATAGCTCAGATAGAGAACACGCCGGGCGGACAACAGCGTTTCCAGAAACAGATAACGATCATCCTGGCGGCGCGAACGATCGCCGCGCTGAAAGCGTTTCGCCAGCAGATCGAAATCGACCCGTCGATGGGGGCGTGGATAGGCATCGTCGTTCATGCCGATCAGGCAGATGACCGCAAAGGGAATGCTGCGCATTGGCGTCATCGCGCAACAGGTCACTCCACCGCTCAGGAACCGCCCGGCTCCGCTTTCGGACGTCGTTAATAATTCACGCAATGCTGATTTCACCACCGCCAGGGATACAGGCTCGACGAATTTCGCCAGTTCCGTCTGGTCCCCCAGGGTATCCAGCGCTACGCGAATCAATTGCAACTCATTCTCCTCGCGTTCGCGGGGCTCGAAAAACCGGTCCAGCAAGGCGCGCAACAGGACGATCCAATCCGTTGACGGACGGCGTTCTCTTAACCAGTCGTGCAGCTCGAACAGCGCCTCCAAAAAGCTTTGCAAGCCGCCCAGCGCCAGCGCCTCGCCACCTTCGATCTCGTCGTAGGGCAAAATGCTCGTGTACAAATCCCGGTTCTGTCCCGGCAGCGCATAGCCCAGGAGCAGGCGGTCCAGTCCCGCTTGCCAGGTGTGTTCCGTCGTTGCCGGCAATTCCCAGGCATCCTTGGCCTGAGCATCGATGCCCCAGCGAATGCCCACGCCCCGCACCCACTGGCGGATGCGCTCCACATCATCCTCGTTCAAATTGAATCGACGCCGCACCGCCGGGGGTTCCAGCAAACTCAATACCTGTGCGGCGTCGAAGCGTTCCCCGCTCAAATCGAGCAACTCGAAGAAGATCTCCACCAGCGGATTTTCTATTGGCAAGCCCTGATCCGCCACACTGAACGGAATCCGTTGTTCACGAGGAGCGGCGTCGAACACCGCTTCAATGAGCGGCCCGTAACGCGCAATGTCCGGCGCCATCACCATCACGTCCGAGGGGCGTAAATCACGCTGGGTCGCAAACAGGTCCAGCAATTGATCATGCAAGACCTCGACCTCGCGCATTGGCCCGTGGCAAACGTGAATTTGCAAGGAACGATCATCGAGACGCAATGAAATGGGAGGGTGTTCATCGCTCCCGCGTTCCCGCAAATGGAGAATGTCGGCCTGTAGACAGTGCAACAGGCGATCGCTTCCAGGCTCTACAAAGTGATCGGATTCAACGCGCGGATACCCTGGCAGCAGGTCAATAAAATCCCGTCCCTGTTTGCCGAATGAAGCCAGCAGCGGATTGCCGACGGTCAGATATTCGGCCTCGGGATCGGTACCCTCGCCCAAACGGGCCAGATCGCGCTCAGCACGGATATCGCCCCAGTACTCGCGGCAAGGATTGAGCAGGAACAAATGCACCTCGACATAGCGCGCCAGTTCCGCCAGCAAATCCAGGTACAGCGGCGGCAACGCCGACACACCGACGATGGCGACCCGTTCCGGTAAACGGCACCGGTCAACCCGGCCTTCACGCAGCACGGCGCGTAACTGGTCTTGCACGCGCGTCCGGTGGGCCTCGCCGCCATGCGCCAACCGTCGCCATAACTCCGCTTGCCAGTGATCTTCCTGGCCTTCCTCCCATTGCAGGATCCAGTCGGGTCGGTAAACCAGGTACTGGTCGAAGCAGTCAGCGATCCGGCAGGCCAGTTCATGCCGGCGGAAATCGTCATCGCTATTCCCCAGCCAGGCGCGCACCGGGGCGAAACAGGGTCCCTCTTCCAGATCCCGCAACAACGCCATGACCCGCCAGTTCAGCACCGGCCGATCAAACGCTGAAGTTGGCGGCAACCAGCGCAGCGCCGCCCGGCTGGTTTCCCAGAGAAAAGTCGCGGGAAACTGGAACG